>JAATVK010000132.1 GCA_014523485.1 Nitrososphaerales archaeon TH5894 | reverse complement strand
TAAGATTCTAAAACTTTTTTTAACATTACCTTGTTGATTGCATCCATCATTGCTTGAACAGAAGCAACTACAACATCTGCTCCAGATTTCCTAGCTGAAACTACATTTCCAAAATTATCTTCAACTTTGACTGAAACCTCAGCTAAGGCATCGGATCCACCTGTAATAGATTCAAGTCTATATTCTCTTACTTTAATTTTCGCTACTTCAACAGCTATTTTTTGTATCGCCTTAAGAGCAGAATCTACTGGTCCCACACCTATTTCTGACGCAATATATTCCTTACCTTGAGTACTTAATTGAATTACTGCTGTTGGTATGATATTTAAACCTGTAACAATGTGGAAATCGTGTAATGTAAATTTTTCTTCAAATTTTGAATTTCCCATTACATGTCCCGAAATGGATAATAATTCTGCAGTAGTAATTGATTTTCCTTTATCGGAAATAATTTTTTGCTGTTCCACAATTTTTTGCAATTCTTCATCAGTAGGATTTACACCAAATTCATTTAACATTGCTTTAATTCCATGAGCACCTGCATGTTTGCCTGCTTGTAACCACCTTTTTCTTCCAACGAGTTCAGGACTAATAGGTTCATAAGTTAAAGGGTTATTAATAATTCCATGAGTATGAATCCCAGATTCATGACCAAATGCATTTTCACCAATAATTGCTTTATTTGGTTGTACAATTATTCCCATTGTATTGGAAACAAATTTAGATGTTTCATACAATAGCTGCGTTTGGATATTTGTTTTTTTACTATATAGACAATGCAATGACATTACAAATTCTTCAAGTGATGCATTCCCAGCTCTCTCACCTATGCCATTTATCGTTACATGAGCACAATTTGCACCTGAATTTATACCAGCAAGTGAATTGGCAACAGCCTGACCAAAATCATCATGACAATGCATGCTTATTGGTAATGATGTATTATGAGCGACTTCTTTTACTAGACTAGAAATATATTCAGGGGTAGCGTAACCCACTGTATCTGGTATATCAATCCTGTCTGCTCCCACTTCTTCAACTGATTTAAACACTCGAATCAAAAAATCTCTATCAGAACGAGTTGCATCTTCTGCTGAAAATTCGACTTGCAGCCCATGTTTTTTTGCATATTCAACTGACCAAATCGCATGTTCTAGAACTTGTTCTTTAGTCATATTTAATTTATATTTCATATGAATATCAGAAGTAGCTATAAAAGTATGGATGTATTTTACATCGCATGCTAAGGCTGCATCTATATCTGATTGAACCGATCTAGCGAGTCCATAAATGTTAGCTTTTAAACCTTGTTTAGCAATTGTCTTTATAGATTCCCTTTCACCCTGAGATACAACAGGAAAACCCGCCTCAATTGCATCCACTCCTAGTTCATCAAGCCTAAATGCTATTTTAAGTTTTTTTTCAGGGTTTACTGAGACGCCCGGAGTCTGTTCACCATCTCTTAATGTTGTATCAAAAATCCGTACTTGATCACCCATATTACGTTTACTTGTACCGTTTTTATTACTTTTATTTTTCATCTTTAAACTCCTCGAGGTAAGGCAGATACACCAGTTCTTGCAATTTGGATAATTCCATATGGATCTACAATACTCTTAAAAGCATCGATCTTGTCAGGTGTTCCAGTTATCTCTACCATCATAGAGTCTTTGTTGACATCTAGAATTTTTGCTCTAAATATATTTGAGAAATGAGTGATTTCCATTCTAGAAGTTGGGTCATGAGCCTTCATTTTTATCAATGCAAGTTCTCTAAATACTGTATTTCCTGTATCAAGTAACCTTACCTCTATAATATCAATTAATTTGCTTAATTGTTTTACCAACTGATCTGTGGTTCGAGAGTCACTCTGGATTGCAATGGTCATTCTTGATATATCATGTTGTTCTGTTGTGCCAACTGTAATACTTTCAATATTAAAATTTCTTGCCCTAAACAAATTAGTAACCCTAAATAAAACACCAGGCTTATTGTCTACAATGACAGATAATATTCGATATGGTAATGTTATCTTTTCGGGACCCTCGGTATCAGAATCATATGACGTCATCTTTCTATTTTACCCCCCAACTATCATATCTTTTAATCCGGAACCAGGAGCAACAAAAGGATAAACATCTTCTTCGGGATCAATTGGAATATCTATAACGGTGGCCACATCAGAACTTATTCCAGTTTTAATGGCTTTATCCAATTCATTTATAGATTGAACGCGTATACCTTGTGCACCATATGACTCAGCCAATTTCACGTAATCAGGACAACGATTTTGTTGAACACCACTATATCGTCTATTGTAAAAAGTTCTTTGCCATTGAGCCACCATTCCTAACATATAGTTGTTTAATAAAAATACAATGACTGGAAGTTTCTCTAATACAGATACTGCTAGAGAATTTTCTGTCATATTAAAGGAACCGTCTCCTGCTATATCAATTACAGGAACCTGAGGCTTAGCTGCCTTTGCTCCTATCGAAGCAGGAAATCCAAACCCCATGGTTCCAAGGCCTGTTGAACTGAAAAAAGTTCCAGGCGTAATAACGTCAAAATGCAAAGAAGCCCACATTTGACATTGTCCTACTTCAGTGGTTACTATTGCTTCAGAAGGTAATAATTCACGTAATTTTTTAAGTGTCTTTTTTGCAGTAATTTCTCTAGAATAATCTTTTATCGTACTTGTATAATATTCAATAAGCTCTTTTCTTCTCTTCAACCAAGAATTATCTGGATCTTTTCTAATTCCCTTTGTAGTTAGCATCTTTATTATTGTTCTTAAAGAAGATTTAACATCGCCTACTACGGCCACATCCACAGATTTATTCTTCCCAATCTCTGCAGGGTCAACGTCTAAATGAATAATACTCATACCTTTACCAAATTCATCAAACCTTCCAACTGATCTATCAGAAAATCTTGCACCAATAGCAATGATACAATCTGCTTCTATTATTATTTTATTAGCTTCAGCATGGCCATGCATCCCAATTGGCCCCATCGCAAGAGGATGATTTTCAGGGAAGGCGCCTTTTCCTTTAAACGTCGTAACAACAGGGCACATTAATATTTCTGCTAATGCTTGTAATTCATGAAAAGCGCCTGAAAGAATTACACCTCCTCCAGCCATGATAATTGGTTTCTCTGCCTTCATAATAAGATTAATAGCTTTTTCTATTTGAGACAAATCTGGATCAAAAGCAGGTTTATAGCCTCTAACTTTTATCAACGACGGAAATTCTATTTCTGCCTTCTCTTGTTGTACATCTTTTGGGATATCTACTAAAACAGGACCAGGGCGTCCACTCTCAGTAATATAAAACGCCTTTTTTATGACTTCCGGGATCTCGATCGCTTTTCTTGGTTGAAATGCATATTTTGTACATGGATTAGAGATACCGATTATGTCGGTTTCCTGAAATGCATCTTTTCCAATCATTGGTACTGGTACTTGTCCAGTTATTGCGACCATGGGTATCGAATCAGCATGAGCTGTAGCTATACCTGTTACTAAATTAGTAGCGCCTGGACCTGATGTAGCCAAGCAAACTCCTGCCTTTCTTTTAATTCGTGCATAACCATCTGCCATGTGTGCGGCTGCTTGTTCATGTCTTACTAAAACATGTCTAAAATTAGCATCTACTAATTCGTCATAAATAGGCAAGTTAGCACCACCTGGTAATCCAAAAACAATATCTACCGCTTCTTTTTCTAAAGAAGTAATCAATGCCTTTGCCCCAATCATTTCAACCATAATTTCTTCTCCATTTCCTTTTAATCTAAGTTGGATAAAACTTAATCTAATGTACTACTAAAATATTCTGAGAAGAACAATTCTAGTAATATATACTTAAATTCCATCATATGGAGTAAACAATATTCCATTTATATAGCTATTTACACTTTACGTCTAAACTTCATACTGAAAATTTGATTAATTTTTTGAGAATGTTCTAATTATTTTAAGCAAAGGGATGCTTTAAGAATGAATAAGTTATTTTATTTACTGAAACAATCTTTCTTTTCATCTATGATTCCATCCACGTCATTATCCTTTTCATCGCTACAAACTTCTGTAACTTTCATTTTGTCTTCATTTTTTGGAGTTTTTTCTAATGATGGTGTGTTTTCTTCTTGTTCATCTTCAGCACCTAAGTCTGAAGTATGTTGTCAAGTGAGAATCTTGAGTAGTATAATTTATTATTGGTAGACCCTTTATAGTAACGTTTCCTTCTGTTGCCTCTTCAATTTGAGATTCTTCCGATTGTATAGGAATCTCTTCAACTGTTATTGTTTTACCTTCATTTTGTAATTTCTCTTCATTGTTTTGTATCTCTGCTTCAGTAACCTTTCATTCTGTTACTAGCTCATCAGTTACTGTTGGTGGTTGCCCTTCTTCTACTTCAGTACCAGGAGAATCAACCTTATTATTAGCAATAAAAGTTAGAATATCCTTGTTTGGTAAACCTGCTTCAGAGAATATATTGTCATCATTATCTTGGTCTGCAGTTGTATTATAGATAATCTCCGTTTTATTTAGTCCTAAATAAGTTTCTGAATCACGAGACATATTTTGACCTATAAATATTTTTTGTAATTGAGTTTCACCAAATTTGTTCTTTATCTTTGAAGAGTTAAATGAATGCATGCCGTCATGGTCCGAGAGGATTGTATCATGGATAAATGGAGCTTCATTCCCCTTGAAGGATTTGTCAGAATTTTGAGCGAAAGCTAAAAAAATTTGGATATTCATTAATGGTATAGTTAACGTAAAAATAGTATTACTAGAAATAAGAATTTTAAATTCATTTGTCTAACTAATCAATCTCAAACATACCATTTATATAAATAATACTTGAGCAATGAAATAAAATCTAAAAAGATCAAATATTATGAGAAAAATCCAAAGAGATTTCCTTTAAAATACTTCACAGTTTAGATTGAGTATCTACTTCAAATTTATCATAGTCTAATATAATGTCAAATCCTTTACCATAATGAAAATCATGAGGTCCAATTCCACCAATCAACACATCTTACCCAAATTTTGCCCTAGAATATCACCACCTGAGCCACTGAGAAGTAAATCTCGTCCTAGTCCTCTATTTATCCAGTTATCAAGACTATTACCTTCTATTCTATCATTATCTCTTTCGCCCAACATAATATCATCAACTTTTTTACCCTGTAAAATATCGTCACCAATATATCCCAAAATATTATCTTTACCAGAATTTTCTTGAATCAAATCATTGCCTGTATATCCGTCAATATAGTCAATTCCATTATGTCCATCTATTAGATCGCTTCCAGATTCACCATATAATTCATCTTTACCACTATTGCCTTCTATTATGTCTCCTCCTTCACCTCTATTGATATAATCTGATGCACTTCTCCCCGAACAATTTGACTCTTTCTTCTGATCCAACGAGGCTATCTTTTTTGCTAGTCCCTTTTAATTCATCTTCTTCCTCTGTTCCAACAATAATGGCAGCAAATACAGGTATGAAGGTATCAGGATTGATTAAATAAAATATAAGGAAAAATCCCATTAGCAAAAACGCTCAAATTATTTTTCATCTATTACAATCCAGAAATCTTCACAAAAATATAAATATATTCTTACAACCCGAACATTTTCACCATTGTTTTAATCATATTATTATTGTTACCGGGAAGCATAACAAAAAAATGATCGTCCAATCAACGATACTAAAAAATAAAAAAATTATTGTCGAAATGGTCTTATCCTAAATATTTTTTTGATTAACCACTACTGTCTTTCTATCTCCTATTTTTTTCTCTGTTACTAACAAATCTGCAGCCTCTTTTATAGAAAAATTTTCATGAACTATAGATCTGACAGCTTTTATCATTGCAATTGGGTGCTCTGATTGCCAAATGTTTCTTCCCATATCCACGCCAGAAGCACCTTCCTTAATCGCATTAAAGGTTAATTCCAGTACATCTATATCTTTTTCTAGTTTTTTTCCACCCGCAATAATGACTGGAACTGGGCATCCTTCAATTACTTTTTCAAAATTCTCGCAATAATACGTTTTGACGACATGAGCTCCAAGTTCTCCGGCTATTCTACATGCTAATCCTAGATAGCGAGCATCCCTTACCATTTCTTTTCCAACTGCTGTTACTGCAAGAATAGGGATACCGTATCTTTCTCCACTGTCTACCAAGGTAGCAAGATTAGCCAATGTTTGATGTTCATGTTTCGATCCTACAAATATAGACAATGCTAAACAGGAGACATTTAGCCTAAGTGCATCTTCTATTGATGTAGTAATTGTTTCATTTGATAAATCATCTCCAATTATACTAGTCCCACCTGATACCCTCAACACAATCGGAACGTGTGAAATAGGAGGTAATGAAGTTCGTAAAACTCCTCTGGTTAGCATAATGGAATCTACATATGGAAGTAATGGTTCTATAGTCCTTTGCGGTACTTCTAATTTTTCTGTAGGGCCTAAAAAATACCCATGATCCACAGCTAGCATGACACAACGTCCATTCTCTGGGCTTATTATTCTTGAGAATCTATTTGTCATCCCCCAATCCATGATTTATATCAACCTGAATTTTCTTGAACTATTTATATTTTTTTTATGATGGTTTCATGTCGTAATAATTACTTTCATACAATCTTTAGCTTTATGAGCACAATAAAACGCGTTAGGAGATTGTTCTAGGGTATATTTGTGTGTGATAAGAAAGTCCAAATTAATTTTTCTTTCAGCGAGTAAGTTCAATGCTTGATTGGTTTCAGTTTCAGAAGCAGCATAACTAGGTATAATACTTAATTCATTAGAATATAATTTACTTGCCTCTAAAGGGAATTGAGATGCTCTAGATGGTACTCCAAATAGAATGATATAGCCACCTTTTCTAGTCACCTCAATGGCATTAGATAGTGCTGTTAAACTACTTGTTGCGACTATTGAAATGTCTACTCCTCTACTTTTAGTATTATCTTTAATAATTTTAGAAGAGTTTTCTGTTAGAGCATTTAGAAAAAGAGCCTCTGGTATGAATTTACTTGAAAATTCTAATCTAAAATGGTTTATATCTATTATAAATATATTTCCTGCTCCTGCCAGTTTAGCTAAGGTGAGCAGCATAATACCTGCTGGTCCGGACCCATAAATAACCACATCATCTCCTTTTTGGAAAGGAACCTTATTAAGAGCTCTTAAACAACATGCTAAAGGTTCTATTAAAGACGCTTGCTCATAGGTCATACTATCTGGCAACTTTAATACCCCCCCACGCTCGACGTTCCAAGCTGGAACAAGAAATTTATCTGCTAACCCACAAGGATCAATATTGCTTTTTTGATAATATTCGCACATTGTATTATTTCCATGCCGACAATAATGACATGAATTACAACTCACATGGTGATGAACAAATACTCTGTCACCTATCTTAATTTCTTTCACCTTATTTCCAATTGCTAGAACCTCTCCTGAAGGTTCATGTCCAAGTCTGGCAGAAGTCATACCATAGTCTCCATAGATCTTTTCTAAATCGGAACCACAAATACCACAGACTTTCATTTTTACAAGAATATCCCCCTCTGATTTGAAGTTCAGCTGGGTATCATCTTGCTCGTAAACTTGAATTACTCCTTGAGATACTATTTTTACAGATTTCACAGAAATATTATTGATATTAGGATTATAATATATATATTAACTATTGTTGTATTTTTTGGGTTTTCTTTTAAAGATACCTTTACAGCCCTCACAACAAAAATAATATTTTTTGTTATTATATTCGAAGGAAATTGCTAATCCTTCATCCATTTCTATTCCACAAACAGGATCAACTGGCATACTCGAACAAAAATAATTTTTATAATTATTTATATATTTCTATTCATCCATACCAATTTTTTTCAATGCTATTATTTGGATTCTATTGTTTCCTAAGTGATTCAATTCTATCATAATTAATATCAAATTTTATGTGACTAGAAGAAAAAATAAGTTAAATTTAAGTAATGTTGTATAAAAAATTAAGGTTGTAGATAATACTTATAGAATTCTTTTTATAGAATTCTTTAGCATTTAAAATAATGTTTTTATCGCTTTAGGATAAGAATTATTGGATTGCAAATTAGAAAGGAATAAAAAGTGTTTATATCTTCACCTACTTTTTGCATATTTTTTGACTAACCCTATTTTGATTAAAACATTAATGTTGTCAAAATTGTTAATAACCTTTTACAAGAAATATATTATTCTACTATCGGATTGATATGTGTAATGTCGTATCCTTGTTTAGAAGTTGTATGTGGTAATTGCGGAAGCACAATTAATAGAATGATAAACCTGAAATCGATAAAAGATAGTATTCGTCTTTCTAGCGGAAGATGCAATAAATGTGGAATTTCCCTAAATCCATCAGACTTTTCGTTGAATACTGTCAAACAATAACATGTTATCATAGAACCTAATTAGTTTATTTTTATTAGAGAAAAAACTCTTTAAAAACCTATTTTTTTATATATTACCATTTATTAGAACATATAATATTTTTATTGATGAATTATTGCAATTATATAACTTAATAAAAGACAAATACCCAATATTCTAGAGAATATTAATGTATTAGAAATTGCTTTAACCAAATCTTCTAGATTGTCATAATTTCTCAATAATTGTGAAGAGCGGATAGCAAAAGGTAAGGAAATAAAAGTAATCATTGTGTAAATAGGTAAATATTGTCCTATGATTCCAATAGTTATTAAAATATATATAAAGATAATGAGAAACGGAAATATTTTTGATCCTCTATCTTTTCCCAATAATATAACTAACGTTTTTCTTCCTTTTTCTTTATCGGCGTCAAAATCCGGGAAGGAGGCAATATACAAAACCAGGGAAGATAATATTCCACTTATTATCCCGAGAAAAACAATTGAAAAATCGATAATACCTGACTGTACGTAACAAGTCCCAATTACAATCATTGCACCCTTAATTGCAACAAGAGTTTCTCCTAAACCAATATTTACAATAGTAGTAGAATAAAAATAAATCGATAGAATAGCAACTGTTAAAATAACTGCAATTATTAACCCACTGTGTATAACAAAGTATCCTCCTATGACTAGTCCTATCACCATACAAAAAAATCCTGCTTTGTATGCTATAGCTGGATCTAGTTTTTTCTCAGGTAATACTCCTGTTCCTCCACTAAATTTGGTCCTCTTAGTCGTTGTATCAATTCCTCTTTTATAATCCCAATAGTCATTAAATATATCAACGCTGGCATGTAAAAAAATTACTCCAATATAGGTCAGTAGAGCATCAATAATATTGAACTGATTGTAAACAAGATAGGCATATAATAGACCATTGGTAATACCTATCATAGAGGCTAAAAGGAATTTGATTCTTACAATTCTAAGCCAGACTGAAACTATCACCCTAGAAACTTACATTAAACTTTATATTAATTATTTATACTTTCTCCTAATAATCTTCTCGTAAACTCGAAAATCAATTTACAAATAGAAATTGCAAGTCTTTCTGATGTTTTATCTAGGTAAAATAGTCCATTTAATATTTAGAAAAAAAAAATTAATCTTTTGAATAGATCTTCCCTTATTATTGAGTAAAGTTTCACCTTAGATGGTAAATATAAAATAAATAGTGAAAATATAAATTATCTTATTTTGCTCTCACACATGATTAATGTCTATACTCTTTACAGTAGATAAAGCAAATACTATTTTACCAAAAGTGAAAAAGAGATTTGATGAAATATTATGCTGTAAAAATAATGTGATGGATATTCAAGAGGAACTACAGAATCTTTCAGATTCTAATTCCTCATTTGAAAAATTCATTAAGAAAAAACAAGAACTTAATCATGCTGTTACTTCTTTATATAACATGATTCAAGAATTAGAAGATATGGGAGTAATGATAAAAAGTGTCGACGAAGGTTTACTCGATTTTCCTTCGATTAGATATGATGAAGAAATATGGTTATGTTGGAAATTTGGAGAAAATCAAGTAAAATTTTGGCACAGAAAGGAAGAAGGTTTTATGGGTAGAAAACCTATTCCTCAAGAAGGTTTTGAATATGTTGATGATTTTGCAGACTTGAGATAGGTCATTATCTCAAAACCTCTATATGACATTAACATCATCGAAGAAAATAACTCTATGTGTGAAGGTATGGTATAGGAATAATTCATATTTAATCTGGTGAATTTCGTAAATCTTATTATCGAATATAGTAAGCAAATAAAATTTAATATAATAAATTGTTATTAAAAGATATGTAATTTACTTATTACATCACACATACGATTCAATAAATATGGATCAGCAATTCAGTATGATAAAATATATCGACTATCCTTTATTAATAAA
>JAATVK010000131.1 GCA_014523485.1 Nitrososphaerales archaeon TH5894 | reverse complement strand
TGCAGATAATACAAAATGAAAAAAATTTATCTCAACATCATGCTCAATTCGCCTCATTTAACATTTCTATATCTGCATTGAAAAAGGCCATGGAATCAGTGGATCCAGTAGTGTTAATAAACAGAGCTATAAGTCGCACAGATAATAAACAATTTGTAGTTAGAGACGTGAATAACTTCAAGCATTTTTTTGATTTAAACGATTATGAATCTTTTCATATTTTTGGAGCTGGAAAAGCAACAGCAAAAATGGCTAAATCATTAATGGATACATTAAACATAGAAATTTCCTCCGGAGCTATAACTATCCCATATAATGAAAAAGTATTACCTGATAAATTACTAGTAATTGAAGCTGGTCATCCTATTCCAGACGAAAATAGTATACGTGGAACCAAACAGATAATTGGTCTACTACAAAAAATTCAAAACAAATCTTTAGTATTTGTGCTCATATCTGGCGGCTCCTCTTCATTATTGTGTTATCCTTTAGATGGAATAGAACTTAAATCTAAACAAGAAATTACCCAACGTCTACTCAGGTCTGGAGCATCGATAAAGGAAATTAATATAGTTAGAAAACATTTATCTAAAATCAAAGGAGGCAGGCTTCCAAAATATGTTAGCGGTAAAGCTAAGATAGTCTCCCTCATTTTATCCGATGTTGTTGGGGACGACTTAAGTAGTATCGGCTCCGGGCCTACTATTGGAGATAATTCAACATTTGCAAATTCTATAGAAATACTAAAAAAATATGGTATATGGAATACTAATAATGATGAAAATGCAAGAGATATTTTAAATGTCAAGAAAGTATTAGAAGATGGTAATAAAGGAATTATTGAAGAGTCACCTTCTATTAATGATAGACTATACAACAATGTAAGTAATATTTTGATTGGAAATAATGAAATCGCATGTAAAAGTGCAATGAAAGAATTACTCAATTTTGGAATAAAAACAAGGTATTTAGGATCCAATATCAATTCTGAAGCGAAGGTCTTTGGAAAAGAATTGGCTGAATTGCTTAAATGCCAGCAAACAAAATCCTTTACCCATAAAGAAAAAAAGAATTCCTTTGCATACGTAATGGGAGGAGAGACCGTGGTAAATCTGACTACAAGTAAGAATGTGAAAAATGAAGTTGATGTAAAAGGAGGTAGGAATCAAGAGGCGATAGTTTCTTCTATCAAGTACCTTCAAGACATTCGAAACTTAGGTGACTTCACTATAATCTGTTGTGGAACAGATGGAATAGATGGCAATTCTGAATCTGCAGGAGGTTTAGTCTCTCCTTCAACCTTAGAATATATAAAACTGGACAAAATCAATGTAAATTTTGTCTTAAATTCTCATGACAGTGAAACTTTACTAAAAAGAGTCAATTCAAATATCATTACTGGCCGAACTGGAACAAATGTTAATGATATAACAATCATTTGTAAGAAATGATATGGAATTCTGTATATTAAAATCCCGTCGACCATTAATTAAGAATTTGAATAAAATTATATAAAGAATAGAAATTATAATAATATTCTCTTTTTTCTAGAAACATATTAGCGAGAATGGAGGGAAAATATGGATGGATATGGTCTGGGAGAAGGTATATTGCATATAAATAGCAATATTTACTTTTATTTGTCAATTTCTTTTCTTATAGAAATTTCACCAGAATAAATTATCTCTCTTAACTTATCATCTCGTTCTAGGATTAGCCCCCCATTGTTATCTATATCCATTACAAGCGCACTATATTTTTTCAGGCCTTCTTGATAAACAATTATTCTTTTTCCTACTATATTGAGAAGGTTTTTATAAATTTCGATAATTTTTTTATCATACTTATCATGTTCTAGTAAGGATAAATAAAATTCTATTTTTTCTAATAAGTGTTTCATTAGAATGAAACGATCAATTCTTTTTCCTTTAATTTCGTATTGTAAAGATGTTACTTCACTAGGTGATATATTGTTGGGATCAATGGATAACTTAATTTTATTTATATTAACCTTGATGTTGATTCCGATGCCAATTACAATATAGTCGATTTTATTATTATTGACACTGCTATTTATTAAAATTCCTGCAAGTTTTTTATCATTTATTAAAATATCATTAGGCCATTTTATATAGGTTTTTAAACATGAAATTTCATTTATAGCTTCACACACAGAAATTGCTGAAATTACGGAAAGCATGTTAATTTTCTCAGTTTCAATGCTTGGTTGAATAATCAAAGACATCCATAATCCACCGATCGGGGATACCCATTTTTTTTTACCCCTACCTATTCCTTCACATTGTTCATCAGCTATGATGATGGTTCCGTGCTCATTTTTAATATTAGTTTCAGCAAAGGAAAGAGCAAGTTGCTGGGTTGACTTTATTTTTTTATAGTGAAGAATTCGTTTAACAATATTAAGATCTCGAAAACCTAAATTGATTTTGTTATAGGTATTATCCATATATATGTATTAAAACATAAAGATATAGCATTTTTTATAAAATTTAATTAATAAACCAGAAAGAAAAAAAACAAATCTGTCAATGTCTTTATTAATTGAATCACAATACTTCATACAATATTATATATCTTTTATACCTATATTCTGAAATTAACTGGACAATTGACACCGGTGATTGAGAAAATTAAATTTTGTAATTTCTCTAACAACAATAATAATTATCATCCATGAAAATGTCTCAATTATCTGTTATTTTATGTAAGGTGAGAATAATAATAATGAATCCTCAAAAAAAATTGGATTAACTATTCGATACCGCCTAATCGGATAAATTGACTCAAAATATCAATAAGCTGACGCGAAGTGGAATCATTATATGATTAAACTTTTTAATGATAACAATACAATAAATGGAAATATAGATGGATATTATTAGAGGAAATAGTAGAGTCGAAATTTATAGTAAGGAAGGAACATCCAGAAAAATAACGCTATATGTGATCTTTGGAAGGAAATAACAATTCCAACGATGTGTTATTATATTATAACGATGCTTATAGGAAGAATTTTTGGCAAGTTTTTTTTAAATATGAATGATGGAGTTATGATTGTTACGTTTACTTAGAGGCACAAAATATATTTTCTAATAAAAATTATGAGAATTTAATTAAGTTACCCATAATTTAAAACAATATTATCACACCAGACAATATCTGGGGGTGATATCAATTCTAAACCACATATGACTGTCATAAACATCAAGTTAAATAAATGCGAATACATATAACTTCCGCTTTTTTATTTTTTTGTTTAAATAGCTATTTTATTTTCATTGGCTATGAATTGGGACCGGGTTAAAGAATTATTTGATAATATTGTTTCTCATTAACTTTTAATAAAAATTTTCATTTCTTAATTAATAATTCAAACAATGTATTTTGTATTTTAACTATAGAAAATTAACTCAAGGTTTTAAAAAGTTCAATAGTATTTGATAAAAATAGGTTGTATTTGATTTCCAAAATAATTCCTGAAATTAGCATTCTCTAGAACATCATAGCAAATTGAAAGAAAACTATTATTTCATATTGATTTATTTTTTACTTGATCGGTAATATTTTCTATCTGGTTTAAATTTTTTACAATTACAATTTTCGATTAGGCATTTTGTTTTATCAATTTTAGCATCTTTATCATGATCAATTTTTTGGTGTTTGCATCTCAAACATTTAACAAATATATCTGAATCTATTTCCAAATTAAAGCATCATCATCCAACAATAAAGAACAATAACTAATATATTTCTATAAAGATAACTTTATTATGTTTTCTTAATTTCATATCTCTTAATGGAATAATAGACTTAACTATTAAGGTGAATTACTTAATATGACTTTTTAAAAATACATATTGCAAATCACTATTACGAAAAATTCATTATTATATTCTTTCTCAAATTATATTCAAGTTTAACAAGCCTAACATTCTTATAAGAAACAAGCAGTAATAATTTATGAGAAAAGTAATTGAAACTATTAGAAAATCAAATACAGCGAAAAATAGTGATGAACGTATTATAATTGATAATAATAACAATAAACACTTAGAATTTTTTATGAATGGTAGTTGGAGACATAGCAACAAATGTAAAAATGTTGTAAATACTCAATGTATTAAGAAATAATGAATTATACTAGAAAATCACTTATTCTTGTCATAAAAATCCAAATTTGTTAGAATTGATAGATTGATTTTTTGTGAGTTTTATTGGTAAAAGGAAATTTCAAAATCTATTAAATATTTTACAATTTTACTAAACTAAGTTAAAAATTAATAATTTTTAATACAATGTTGAAATATTCTTTAATAATAAGTGCAAGTTTCAACTTCTTTATGTATTTCTATTAAAATTCAAATACGATAATAATTTTTATTAATTACTTTTTTCTTAAGAATTTCATAAGAATTTTATCATTAACAACAAATAGAATTATATTTATTTATTTTTTTACAAAAAATTATTTGACTAAGAAAATGCATTCATTCATATTATCTTATATTTCATTAAGTTTATGAGTAATACTAGTAATGAACAGTATGGGGATAATAACGATCAACGAAATTTTACTAATAAACCGGTAGAATTAGGAAAGGAATACAACGTACAAATCACTGAAACCAGTTATAAAGGTGATGGTGTTGCAAGAGTTCAAGGTTTTGTGATTTTTGTTAAAGATGGTAAAGTTGGAAATGATGTTAAAATTAAAATCACCAGTATTGGTAACAGATTCGCAAAAGCCGATCTTGTTTAATGAAATTGGTAATATTTAAAAAATCCTTTTTTATATAATAAGCATATACCAAGTTAAGTTTTTTAAATTATATTTTTATGCTCTTTTTTAATTACGATTCGTATGTATTAGGTATTTGTTAAATTGACATCGGCTTCTTTAGATAATTAGTATATTTAATAAATGATTCTTTTTTATTAATAAAAAATGTTTTTCATTCAATGGTGAAGACGAAGAATTAAAATAGCTAAAAAATCCCTGTAATAAAGCAAATAAAATATTAAATAAACTATATTTATTCCATTGGCATTAGCTATGGAAAATTTTTTTGTAATAAACCAACTTGTTAAATTACAATTTGTAAGGGCTATATGTTAATATAATTCTTACAGACTAGTATAGTTGAAATGAATTTATATGATAAATTTTGCCCGGACTAACACGCACTCGAACTAAGCCGAAGGATGATAGAATATCAGTTTTATTATAAAAAATAACAAAATAATACATCCTATGTTTTTACCGAACATTGGTTAGTAAATTTTTAATTACCTTTTCATTAAATTGTATTTTATATTTTCTGCTCCTAGGTCTTGTGCGTAAACGATATCCACAACAAGGACACCATAAACCTTCCCATTTTATAAAAATTTGACATACTTGACAACGTTTCTGTCCTATTATGTAACGTTGTCCACTTTTAGGTTTTAATGCTTTATGTCGTGCGCATATCCCCTTGCATGGCATTTATGTTGTTTCCATTAACTTTTTCTTGTTTTGGCCTGTTATTTCAAACAAATATACTTTTTTATAACATTATATCTTATTAAATCTAGCTCCAGTGAAATAATGATAATATAATCTTTTGAAATAAGGAAATTGAGCAACTCTGTCTTGCCTGTAAATGAAATGATAGAAGAAATGGTAGTTGGAAATTACAATCACCAAGTAAAAATCGATATTTACGTTATAAATGGAAAATACCTTTCTTACAAATAAAGATTATAATAAGCTTAATGAATATGAAATTTTAGAACCTTCACAGAATTAACTGACCTCCTATGAGGTTTTCTAGCTGACCTTAATTGAATTGAAATTATTTGGTTAATTAATTTCTGTTTCCCGTTATTTGTAAAAAGTGAGATAATATTAGTGTCTATGTATTTAAAAAAATAAGTAAACAATAAGGTAAAATTAATTGAGTAAATAGAATAAAGTCACGTCAATTAATTATGTCCGGTACATATTTATTTTATGAGTAAGTCTTAATACTAATAACAATATTTTTATCATAATTAATATTGATATCTTGCACTGTATTCTATATTAAAATTTCTCGTAACAGTTTTAAATATTAAAAGGTATACAATATAAAAATAGGGATGAGAAATTACCATACAGAAGAAAAAAATTTTATTTTATCCACTAATATTCACAAAATACTTTACCAAAATAGGATTTTTTGATATAAAAAAATATTACGAATACACTTCATGTTACAATACCAAACTTTACCCTCTTTAATTAAAATTGAAAATAGGTAGTCTTACGGAGATATTTTATTAAATAATAACTCATATAGACTTATATAATTTTATAAAATCAATCAATTATAGGAGCTCATCTTAAATTTGAATAGTCCATTATCTCTTTCACAGCTAAAAAGATTAAATGATTTTCATTTACAAAAACTAAATACTAAGAAAAATCAATTTGAAATTTTTTCTCACATCTTTGATTTTTTCGATTCCACTTTTATTTTTGAATCTTTATCGGGTCCGAAGGAGTTGGCAGAGACATCTATTATTGGATTTCGTCCAAGTTTCCTTGTAAAATGTAATTCAAAAAACTTTATTGTTTTTAATAAAAATAAAAAAATAGTAAAAACACTTCAGGTGACTGAACCATTATCCCAATTAAGATCTATCCTTCCAAAAATACACCCACCTAATATTAATTCTAGATATATTGGAGGAGCAGTAGGTTACATCAGTTATGAAGCTATCAGATTTTGGGAAAGATTACCAGCACCAAAGAAAAAAATACTAAACTTTCCATTGCTTGAGTTTGGAATTTTTACAGATGGAATACTTTATGATCATAAAGAAAATCACGCATATTATTTTCATATTGGTAAAGAATCACAAATAGAAGAAATAAATCACATACTAAATGATGAAGGTTATCACACTAATGATAATATCCCTATTAAGAAAATGAATACTCTTGTCCAAAAAAGTAGGTTTAAGGACGTTAGATGTTCTGTTCCACAACGAAACCTTACTAAAGGAGAATTCATAAAAATGGTGAGAAAAGCACAACGATATATTTATGATGGCGATATTTTTCAAGTTGTTTTATCAAAAAACTATAAATTCAATATTGAAGGAAACTTCCTTCAAGTTTATTCATCATTACGAAACCTAAATCCTTCTCCTTATATGTATCTCTTTAATATTGACAAAAGGTGTATAATAGGATCTAGTCCAGAAATGCTTCTTCGTGTTACAGGAAAAGTAATTGAGACATTTCCTATAGCTGGAACGAGGCCTATCGGTAAAAACGAACAAGAAACTATCATTTTAGGAGAAAATTTATTAAAAGATGAAAAGGAATTAGCTGAACATACAATGTTGGTCGACCTTGCAAGGAATGATGTCGGTCGTGTTTCTGATTATGGAACAGTAAAGGTCAAATCGCTGATGGCAATTAAACGTTTTAGCCATGTGCAACACATTGTGTCACATATCGTAGGAGACTTGTCAGATAACTTCGATGTTTTTGATGCCTTAAAAGCACTATTTCCTGCTGGAACGGTTTCAGGAGCGCCCAAAGTTAGGGCAATGGAAATTATAAATGAATTGGAAAAAGAAAGACGAGAACCTTATGCTGGGGCTCTAGGTTACTTCTCATTCAACGGATGTTGTGATTTTGCTATAACGATACGATCAATTTTTATAAATGGGAAGCAAGGATATGTTCAATCTGGTGCTGGAATAGTAATGGATTCCATTCCTATAAATGAGTGGGAAGAAACAGAAAGGAAAGCAGAGGCTATGATATCAGTTTTAAAAAATAAAAAAAATCGTAAGCTTGAACGAAAATCTTTTACAAATAGTACAAGAAGAGTTTAAATAAAAAAATTATTGCTTATCATGTATTTACTTCATAATATAATTAATGATGGATTATTGAGAAATATTCTTCGGTGGGTTTGAAAATCTGTTTTTAGTATCCATATGATATTCCATAGATATTGATGCATCTTTTTGTCTACCCGTCAAAATCCCAATAACAATGTCATCTTTTTTAATAATATCTTCTTCTCTCAATTTCTTTATTCCTGCAGGAACTGCTCCGGAAGCAAGTTCACAGTCGAATCCGTTGAGTCCTACGATTGACATTCCATCCATCATTTCGTCATCATTCACCTGAATTACTAATCCATTAGTATACCATAGAGCTCTTAACCCTTTAATGATATTTGAAGGCTTACCTATTTGAATAGCTGTGGCTCTAGTTTTAGGAAGCATATTCTTTTCCTTTTTAGAATGATAATATCTTTGAATTTGATTAATATCTGGATTACCTCCATTCCAGTGTAGATTTGTATTTTCAAACTTTCCATTAACAAGTTCATAAAGAGTATTTGCACCTTGTGCATTTACAACTGCAATTCTGGGGATTTTTCGTATCCACCCCCACTCATATAATTCTATCAATGCTTTTCCACAACTGGATGTATTTCCTAGTGCACCACCAGGATAAATGATCCAATCAGGAGGATTCCATTCTAAATGCTCTAAAGCTCTGTAAATTATAGTTTTCTGGCCTTCTATTCTAAATGGATTGATAGAGTTGACAGTATACCCATTTGAAGTTTTAGAATATTCTAAAGAGGATTGTAGTGCATCATCAAAATTTCCATCTACTTGAATAACTTGAGCCCCGAATTGAAAGGCTTGTCCTAATTTGCCTGGAGCTATTTCTCCTTTAGGAATAAAAACATCACATTTTATGTTTTCATTGGATGCATACATTGCGGCTGATGCCGATGTGTTTCCGGTGGATGCGCAAATTAGTGTATGTATATTGAGCATCTTTGCATGAGTTACTGCGCTTGACATACCATTGTCTTTGAAAGATCCACTAGGATTGTATCCCTCGGGTTGCAGAAAAAGATTTTCATGTGGAAGATCTACAAAATCTGCAACTTTTGACATATTATATGGTTTAGACAATCTTCCTTCTGCACCATCAAGAGAAACTAATACCCGTGAACATTCACTGATATTCTCAGTATCTATTTCAGGAAAATTTAATAATTCTCTAAACCTCCATACACCACTTTCATTATAAATATTTCCATTAGGATTTCTCCTTTGATAAAATATTTCGATTAATTCCTTAGGAGGTCGCTCTGGATAAAGAACATCTAGAAATGAACCACAAGAACATTGATAATTATTATCTCTTATTTCATAAGTCAAACCACAAGACGGGTTGATACACTTTTTTAACGCACGATTCATTCGAATGAATCATTATTATTATCTTATTTATATTATTGGTGTATGTTTTTTACTCCTTCTAACTTTCAATTACTTTTCATTCAATTATTTAGTTATTAAAATGAGGAAGTTATATTTACTCAATTGTATCATAACGACGTATTATAATGATCAAACATAATTATTATGTTTTTAAATGAGGTTTACTTTTTCCCTTTTTTTCATACATTTTGAGAATTTGTTGAATGGCTCCATCCATATCCTCCTCAAGAACCTCAGGAGAAACAGATCGCTTTAAGAGGTTATTAATGGTACTCGATATTTCAGTACTGACCTCATCAAAACTGTCCATATCACTATAGCTTTGCTGATATAATCGTTTAAGTTTCATAGCATTTAGTTGAGTTTGATCATTAAGTGAAATATTATACTCTCTATTATTTACTTTTATCTTTTTTTCTTCCATAAGATCATACCCTATATTAAGGATTTAAAAAACTTTCTATGTAAAATTTATCTTTTTAGTTCATAATTCATAATAATAATAAGAATAATAATTTGATAAAAATGGATAACAATTATTTAAAAAAAACCATCCATTAAAATTTTCAAGGTTTTATGTATTCTTCAATTTAAAATATAAGTAACATATTTTTCCTCAAGTAATAATTTAGACCTATAAATTTATACCGATTTAAGGATTATCCTTAATTATCCAACAATTACGAATTAGTCAAATGTTTTAAGAACATTATAACATTTATCTTCCTTTGACATCTAGATTTATAAATGAAAGTAAATTCACAGTCTGAAATTTCATATTGTAATAAACTTTCTTATATGTTAAATGAAATTATAACAAAAGAGAATGCTCGCGGCCTCCTACTTTCAGGAGGTTTGGATAGTAGCATAATAGCTAGTTTTCAAAAACCTGAATATACATTTACGGTTACTCTCGATGGTTCCAATGCATCAGACTCTCACTATGCCAGAATGATTGCAAATCAATATAGCTCAAATCATATCGCAATAAAAATAAAAACTAAAGAATTATTAACTATAGAAGAAAAAATAATAGAATTATTTCGAACATTTGATCCCATTTTTATTCGTAACTCAAGTGTTATTTTTGCTGCAGTACAAAAAGCTAATGAATTAGGAGTGTCGACCTTATTGACCGGAGATGGAGGGGATGAATTATTCGTGGGATACAACTACCTGAAAAGGTATTTCAAAGATATACAAAAGTTAGAAGAAGAAGTCAAAAGATTATGGGATATAATGCATTTTCCTTCAGTAACAATAGGTAATTTTTTCAATGTTAAAATAACTTCTCCTTATCTTGATGAAAAATTTATGAAATTTGCGAAATCTATAGATATATCAATGAAAATAGGTCAGTATCAGAATAGATTATGGGGCAAGTTTATTTTAAGAAAGTGTTTTGAAAAATGGCAACATCAAGAAAAACCTGCATGGAGAGAAAAGGAAGCTCAGGAAGAAGGATCAGGATTTTCAAAAATAATAAACT
>JAATVK010000130.1 GCA_014523485.1 Nitrososphaerales archaeon TH5894 | reverse complement strand
TCTAGCGTGATAGATTATTTACAATATCAAATACAGACCATGCAAATATCATCTTCTTTATTATCTGTTTTAGAATAACGAAATTAATCTGGCTAGTAAATTTATCCATTTAATAATATTATTATTTGTTCTGAAACTTTTATTATTTTTCTTCATTCATGATACTATTGAATTCATTAACAGAAAAAAAGGTTATGTTAGACGCTTTATCAAGGTAATTTTAAATTATTATAGTAGTGATCTTCTGCTTTTCTTTGGCCTGAAACCATTCTCAATTAATACCTTATAAATTTCTGGAACTGCAAAACAAAATCCAGTATGTAAAAAATCAGTGTTCTCACAAAAATCGCATTGTAGCTCCTTCTTTTTTGAATTAATGTATATTGTAACAAGCCTATTCATGGTGTTATCTTTAACTGCTATGTGATTATCTATAGCAGAATTAAATTCAAGAAATGGACCATACTCTGTGATTTGTTTATTGAACGCTATTGTATTTTTTAAAATGAGATCTAAATAAGCCGTAAATTTTTGATTAGACGGTCTTTTTTTATCGTTATTATATAATTCTAATAAATTATTTTTAACATCTTCCCTGATTTGTATAGTGGACCAGCCTTTTTTTTGTGGCATATTTTTATATATTAGTTTAGGTTAAAGTATGATATAACCTTTTTTTTATTGAAATATCATAATATATAACTTATTTTTAGGTTAAATTAACATAAAACTTAAGTACTATAGTTAGGTTAAATTATGTTAATGAATAAGGATTTAATAATAAGAATTGCATATAATTTGTTTAAAAAAATAAAAGCGAATAATGAACTTAATATAATAATTTACAGAACTATAATAATAATATATTTATTTCTATATATCATAATTGTAAAATACTTATGCAATTTCATTATTAAGCAATATAGGAGTTTCTTTTAAAATGTTTTACAAATTTCAAAATATATTTTTTGTATTATCTCATTATCTATTAAAGTCATTCAAATTTAATATACAACAAAATCAATTTATTGATTTAACAATTGGTTCACTTAATATTTTTGTAAATCTTTATAATTTCATTCCTAAACCGACTATCAAAGCATTACTACCAAGGAATTATGATGGTATGGAATATCCTAGTGTTACAATCATTGATAGTAGTAGTATTAGAGGTCATTCCAATCATTTAGCTTTTTACAGCTTTATAGATTATGCTATTCAATATGGTATAAATGTTAACTCAGTATTAGAGAGAATTATAATAACAAGATCTTTTACTGCTCATCAACTTGCAAATACTATACTTTGTAAATTACCTAAAATGATTCAAAAATATAGATCAAATATTGTAATAATTACAGACTTATTTGTTACCGACGAACAATTACATCTTTCTGAAAGGAAAGGGCTGTTGGGCCATATGCTCAAATCTATACATACTATTTCAGAATCAATAATTGTTGCTGTTTTTTCTCCTGTTGTAATAGGTGGTTTTAGAAAAGTTATTGACAATAAGCTAAAAAAAATCAAAAATAATAACAACAAACAAACAAAACAGAGAGATGAAATAGCTGGGAAAAATAATTCCATCTTTTAGAATAGCTATGATAATTGAAGAGATAAGGTGGAAACTATTTCCCAATCTTCATTGTTTATTCCTATTACAACGACAGAGATGAAAAATGAAACCTGTTCTTCTTCCTCTAATCTTTTTCCCTATGATAATATTATTACAAAAGAAATAGATACATGGAAAAGTTATGCAGATTGTCTAAGAAAGCAAGACATAGAATTGTTTTATAAAATGCTCAATAGCTGTTACAAATATTCTCCAGCTATTACTGTACAAGGAAAAGAATATTCTACTACATCAGTTTTAATGTCAATTTTGTTGGAACATCATAAGAATTTGCTTTACAAAACACAAATAGACAATATATAATATATAATAGTTGGTAGAACATATTAACATTGAATAACATATTTATATATTAAATTAGTTTATAAACCCTAGTTTATAACTAAATATTTATAAAATACTTCTACAATATTACATAATTTAGTTCCATGATATAAATAGATAATGATGATCTATATTGCAATTACCTAATTCAAATATAATGAAAATATATCTATACTTCAATTGTTAGATAAAAAATTATACTATCTGATATCACTTACTATATTATTATATGTAAGTATTGATATTTCATCTTATAATTATATTGCATTAGGAAAAGAAGACGATATTGACGATGAGAATGTTAGAGAAAAAGAAACGGAAGATGATGATGATTATAAAGATAATGGTATAAGGGAAGTTAAGGAAGAGGAAGATAAGGAAAAGGAAGACGAAGTGCCATTTATACTTCCTTTTAAGGCAGTACCTTTTCCTTAATTTCCTGAATTGGTTTATTCTTAAAATATTTTACAGTATTATGATATTATTAATTTAATGGATGACTAAGTAAAAAATTATGGGACTTAATTTTGTAAACTGGATGCTTTCAAACTCTACTCCTGAACTATTCCATTGCAATTCTCTTCTGCTTTATTATTGCTCATAAATCTTTTTCAATAATTTTATAGTATTTCAAAACTTCTGTGGGTATATTACTAATTATTTTTCCTATACAACCAATAATAGCAGATGAAAAAGGAGAAAATTGATCATCTACCTACTAACTGGATGCTCAAATCGAAAATTTTTTACTTTTATTGTTTATCACCTGTACTAAAGAAATTAATATTCTGTGATAATCTAATGTGTATACAACATTAATGTATAAAACGTTAAAGAAAGTCTGCTCTACCTACATAGTTAAATTATTCCTACTTTCCTGTTAACATCACTAATACAAAATAAGGTATTAATAACACAAAGATATAGACAAAAATATCTCCAGTCAGAATAATCCATAGTCTTTTCGGCTTTATCTATTTTACTCTTAATGATGTTTCTATCTTCCATTCAGGTTAAATTAATTTTCATTTCAATGTTAATTTTTTGAAGTTTTCACGAATGTAAACATGGCTACAAATGGATTGATGAATATCCATTGAAAAATTGAACTATATCTATATAAATTGCTTCTAAGAAGGTTTGATATAGTATGTTATATAGTTGATGAATTAAGATGACAGAGAAAGAAGAGACAATTAACATTAAAGTGAAAATATTAGTAGTAATATTATTTACAATAATCACTATAACTGTACTACATATTTTGATAAATGAGAGCATGGCTAAGGAAAAAGGAATTACACCAGTTCATCAAAAAAGTGTTACTGATCACACATTACAGAATATTATTCCTGAACACACAGATGTTTTACCATATATAAACTATAACAACACTTAAATTCTATATTATAAAAAATGGTAATACTTTAAAAAGAATTATGGTTGAGATGCCACAATTATCGTTAAATACTGAAGTTTACAATAGTTAGTTGAATACTAAATAATTATAAGAATATAATAAATTAATAGCTACACCATTGCAAAATAGCAATAACATGAATGAATTGGCATTATTAATAAGATATTGAACTGTTCGACTACAGGTGAAATGAGCAAATTATTATGGTACATAGATTTGCTATAATACAGAACAACGATGCACTTTAAAAATTTTTTCTTAAATATGGTATTAATATTATATAATACAAATTGTAAAAAATACTAATAATTAATAAAGAATTCATTCATAATTCGTTTAGAATAGTCAATCATTAATACTCGGGACTAAATACTACAAAAATACTATAAAAGTATAACTTGTACTATAACCAAATTTTGCAAAGTTTGTAATTGTAAGAATTAATGAAATTATGCTCAAGGAAAAATTTGAAAGTGATGTTTGAATGGTAGAATTGTATTCGTATGAATTAAAATATAGAAATGAGATAGAATGTTATGATAAAGTCATGGAACTATATCCTAACTATTTCACCATATGGTTTATTCTAGGTTTAGGTTATAAACAAAAGGCTAAAGAATATATTCATAGGAGCAAACTATCCAATAATACTCGTAGAGATATAAAATAAAAAAAATTATTTCAGATTTCCATATACACTAATATTATCTAGGATAGATTATAATTGAAAATCAAATTAAAAATTATTGGAAAAAAATTACATTAAGGTGTATTATGCTTTTTATACTGATGTGAGTTTTCTTCCATTCTTTCAAACCCAGCTAGTATAGCCATTAAATAGTTCTATAGGATTTGTATTTATATTACTTTTTTCAGTTATTATGTATTTATACATAGTTCTTGAACTTCTACGAGATCTGTATCACATAAACCTTTTGTTCTTTTTTAATAATGTTATATGATTTATTTTGTAAAATTACTTGAGATGATATGTTGAATAAAATTATATTTTATAACTAAATCTATTTTTTATTATTGCTAAACAATATCTTTATCAATGCAATTAGGATATTAATTAATGTAAATCAACTGAATAACTTATTTAACAGTCAATACCGAGCATGGCATATTTAGAAACAAATCACAGATTAGATTATGACGAGATTGACAAACTTTATACTGAATGATATAATATCTATTGAAAAATTATTGGATAATGGAAGAAGTTTAGTAATAACCATAGCCTAATATCGAGTAAGCACTAGATACTGACTATGGCTATTTCCATTTTGTTGTTTAGAGTAGTCTTTTACACTCTGCAGAATATTTAAAAATAGGTGAACAAAGTTAACCGAAGAAGAAACAATGATGAATTAACTCCTTTTTCATGTATATCTAATGTGAATCTTTAATTTAAATTATTTATTTTTTTTATTTATTTTATAATATATCTATAACCAACTTTGTTACTGATTCATGATTTAACAAAATGCACCATTCCTTTTATAGATCAATTATTTGTATATGACATGTTAAGAGCATATCTTCTGATCATTTGTAATCCTGAAGTTAGGCATGAAATTGCTAATATTATGGAAAAATTAGACAATGTTGTAAATGTTGATATTATTAATGGACCATACGATTTAGTAGTAGAAATAATATTTGACACAATGGAAGACTTGAAAGAAAAAGTTCAACATCAAATTAATAATATCGATAGATTAATGTCAACTTTGACTTTAATTCGATCTGAAGATGTTTAAAACAATATTAAATAAATACTAAAACAAAATTAAAACATGTTACTATTGAATTTGCATTAATCATAATAAATAATACTAACGAAAGAAAGAATATTTTAAAAACCATAACTTACTACTCTTACCCTGCAAGCAATAATAGAAGGTTATGGCTCCTGTGTTAGAATATGCCTATCTATTTATTTCGGTAGGATCCGTGCAGAATACAAGTGATGAAAACCTCTTTTTCTTAAAGTGCATTCTATTTATTTATCCTCTCTGTTGATTCAATGAAACAATATCACGAGTTACATATAGAATTTATTGTAATTATATTCATTGATATAATGATAGTTAACATATAAAATAAGATATTATTTACAATCAAATTCAATTATAATAAACATAATCAATACAAAACAAAAATCTATAAATCAAATACTCTTCTCATTTTTAAGAATGACTAATAACGCTATTAGAATCTGATAAGATGGTAAAAAATTAACGATTAGGTAAGACTTGCTCAAAATTAATTAATATTTATGGAAACTTTTCCAACAATAACATTTACCAAGAATACCACCTTGGCACCCAGAAGGAGACAGACTAACCCTACATTCATCGATATCACAAAAACAATCAGCATATTTCAAAATAATAAATTTATAAAATTTTTCTAGGATATAACAATTATTGTAAACCGGAAAAGTAGGGAGCCAAATAATTTCCTATTTTATCTTGGAGCATAGAATATTATAATTGCTCCAAAAACTGCAACTAATGAGCCAATTATCTCATATCTATCCGGTCTCTTTTTATCAACAATCATTCCCCATAGTATAGATGACAAAACAAAAATTCCTCCATATGCTGCATATACTCTTCCAAAATGGGCTGGTTGAAGTGTAGGAATTATACCATATACAAACAGAATAATACCGCCAAGTAATGCCAATGCAATTGTCTTCTTCTCTCGTATCCACAACCAAACCAAATAACCACCACCTATTTCCATCATTGCTGCTACAAAAAATAATAACCCTGAAACAATTGGATTTATTGTTATTATTTCTTCGATTGCCATAGTGTCTTTTCCTCCTCTCCCTTACGAGGTATATAATAAATTATGATAACACCAATCAAAGCAATAATAGTGCCTATAATATCATACCTATCAGGGGCAATTCCTTCAAAAACCCATCCCCATAATATAGACATTATAATGAAAATTCCACCATATGCTGCATAAACCCGATGAAAGTGTGATGGCTGGAAAGTAGGAACAATTCCATACAAAAACAGAACAAAACCTCCTAAGGCTCCCACTATCCAACTCATACCTTCTCTCAACCAAAGCCAAACTAGATAACCTCCTCCTATTTCAAAAAGTCCAGCAAGAAAAAAGAAAAATAAAGTTATTAAAATTTTATTAAATATAGTCATCGGAATCTTTAATTTTCCTTATTTTAAGAGATTATGCTTAATTAATAAATTTAAATCTTAAATATATAATATTGGTAATATTTGTTACTATAGTTTATTCTGTGTAAATGGATATTAATTCTTAACCCTATTATTGAATCTAATTCCCACTTCATAAAAATAAATGTAAATAAATACGAAATAATTTTATCCTAATCTTAACATTTATTTTTCATTGTTGTTGCTAGATAATATTTACAATGGCATTCATACATTCTATTTTTAATAAATTTTAATAGAGCGTAATCGATTTGATAATTGAAAATTTAATCTTATTGTGTTAACTGATCTCCTTTGTATAAATGATTGATGATGAAGTTGATATAAATACTACTCATGGAGAATATTATTTAGCATTTATCTTCAAATTAATAAATACCATATATAACTATTAAAAATAAAATTCCTACAGAAATAATAATTAAAGGTATAATAAACAAGAAATTTATTTTTATAATAACTATTTAGGATATTCTTTTATTAATTACATGAACCATATTTGATGATGTAATATTTAACAATGACAAAACAAGTAAATTGATATTTCAATTAATCTTTTAAAGGTAGTGATGTCTAGTTATTTAGATTTGAAAATCTATACATCATTATTAATATACTATTATTCTTTCTGCATAGTTTACATTAAAGTTAAAATATTATTATTTTTTAATATTCGAAATATGATAAATGATATACAGGGTTCATAAATATTGCAAAGAGATAGAGTTTATCTTATAATTGATATTTTAACTAAATTAATCGAGTATGGAGAAGTTAATCAATCATCTTTATTATTGTATTGTAGACTCAATTTAACTAAGCATAAAGAAATACTTGATGGTTTAGAGAGGAATAGCTTTATTGTAAAGAAGAATTCCTATTTAGGAAAAAAAATGATACTTTCTTATTCAATTACTCCTCAAGGAATAGAATTTTATAAGAAAATTTTAGAGCCGTATGAGAAATTCTTTCCACGAAAATAGATTTAGTAAATAAAAATTAAACTGTAATATAACCTACGATTGTTTTTCTTTATTATTATCTTCATCAATGTTGTTTTCAAATTTATTAGCGATATATTGATGTATGTCATTTTTTTCTTTTATATAAGATTCATATTTTTTATGCCATAAACCTATTTGTCTATACTGAAGGATTCCAGCAATAAAAAGAATAGAAGATATTATTATTACAGCCGTCAATAATACAACTAATCCAAATCCAAATTCCCTTTCTGCTTCTACAATTCTAAAAAAGGATTGATGAGTAAAAAGATATAGTGCTAATGAAATAGCAATGGGAGCAAGAATAATTGATGAAATTGAGACCCCTATAAAGAATCTTCTAATTTTGGTTATCTGTTGAATAAAACTATCTATAACAGTAAGTATGTTGTTTCTTTCATCATTCATAATTGTATTATTATTATTGTTAATATTCAATATATGCCTGCCTCTTTTATTTAGAATGACTTTTGACTATTATTTTACCAGTCATTTCCGGATGAATACTACAATAATAATCGTAAGTTCCGGTCTTATTTGTTGTAAATGTAACTGTTTCACTTTGAAAATATCCTAAATCTTTGGTATGAATGTCAAATTCATCTATATTTAAATTGTGTTTAGAATGCCTTTCTGAATCTCCATTGATAAGATGTATTGATAATGTATTGCCTTGATTAAGTGTAATTGTTGGGTTATGCCCTAATCCACCTCTACTTCCTGCTCCGCTATTTAATGATTTAACAGTACCGGTGGATTGACTAGTATATGCATATCCTTCAGTTGGTAAATAGGTTGCTTTCATGAACAAATTTCTAGCTGGAGATAAAAGAAAGTTTCCATTTGAACTTTTCAAAGAATTGATACCACCATAAACAATCAAACTAATAACAGTAAGTAATATTCCAAATACTATAATTTTTTTTGAAATAATATTTTTCTTATATCTTTTATTAACTAGTTTTTTTTTCATATCAAAATTATAAATTTTTTGTATTTAAAGAGTAGTTAACTAAGTTAACATATACTCATGTTAGGAGTAACTTTGCGATGTTCATATATGTTTGATTATGGTGGATACGAACTATATAAATTATAAAACGGTTATAGTAAATTATATTCATAAAAAACAGGTAAAAATTCCGCCTTAATATGTAAAGAATACTGGTTAAATTAAGATAAATTTTTAGAAACTAATGTCTTAAAATAAGAAGAATAAATGGTTTCTAACTACATAAAACCCAACCATGTTGGTATAATTGTAATATACAAATTTATTGGAATACCTATTATAACAAATAATAGTAGATATTTACAATAAAAAGTATATGTTCTAAGATAATAGAACTAATAATCAAATAGCATCAACAATAGCAGAACTAAACCAATTATCTCTATCACTATAAAAGAATATAGAGAATATATTCAATTCAAAACCAAACATGAAGCTCTAGATATTCCCTTATATTAATAATAATAATAATTATAATAGTATGAAGTTAAATTGTATTATATGAAGTACTTGAAGGCTAAAGGGAAGAAGTAAACAAAAGTCCAAACAATCTTTTTCCTATGACAGTCAGAACAAGAAATTAGTTTAACAGAAATTTATTATTAACAATAAAATGGTAAAAAAAATTGTATTAAAATTGGCTAGTGTGTTTTGTACTGTTTAGATTATTCACGAGTTATTGAAACGTAGACAACATTGAAGTGAAAATTGTCAACTAAATCCTTTGGAATATAGAATTTGTCATTATCTAATATACCTTGAGATTTATGTTGCATTCAGATGTTCACCACTGACCTTGTATCACATAAATCTCTTGCTTCTTTTTTAAGAATGTCTTAAGAGTTATAGTATGATTATACTTATACTATTGCGAAAAAATAATATTTTACTTTATATGAATGCCAAAAATTTAATTGGGAGAAATGTACATATTTTATTTATCACTGAATAACTATATACTAATCTCTATAATGCTGTCAATTTTTGAATAGGTATCTAACTCCATTCAATGCCTTTGTGTTCATCCAGTATTATAGAGAATAATAATAGCATCTCTACCATCAATATAGTTATTCAGTGGTCTTGGAATGGGAAAAATCCATCAATAGGCATATAATTGAAATTGATAATTGTTGTAGTAGTTGCAATAGTAGATTATTAACCTACTCTATTCTGTTGCATTATCACATTATCATTTCTTCGTTTTCCCATCCCAATTTAATAAACTAATAAATAATAGTTATTGTATAAAATTTCCTTTGTATATTTTACTTATTTTTATGAGTTTGTTATTTTCTATATCCATTACTTCATAAGAAAAAGCGTTACGTATATATTTTTTAATGACTAATTTAAAAATCGTTTGTTAATATTAATAAAGCTCAACTTATTATGAGTTTAACGAACGAAACTCAAAGAACTATTCTTTTTACTGGAAGTACCAGAGGAATAGGTAAAGAAACTATATATTAAAATAAATTATTACACAATACAATTTGTCATTATGAGTTTTGATAATATCTCATATAGTAAATTAGCGATTATATTCATTATTGCAGGAGTCATTTTAGTAATGGCAATATTGGGCTCGTCTGCCACTAGTCTACTTAGCGATAGTATAACAGAAGAGGCAGCAGTGAAAATGAAGCAGGAAGGTAATTGCATTGTTGAAGCAAAAGATAGAATTCCTAGAATGATATCTGATTGTTCATACAATGTAAATGATACTGTTTTAATAACCTACAAAGCAAAGCAGCCAGCTATTGAAAAACACCAACTAAAATAATTGGGTCAAAAAATATCATGCAACATTCCTTTGTGTGCTATATTCTTAATACATAAACGCTAATACATATGAACTAAGAGAATTGAGGCATTTTATTCTCTAATGAATTTTATATACTAGAGAATTTAAATTATTCCACTCACAATTGAAATCTTTAAAATTATTATTTTACTTGATTATCTCTAGAAGAAATAGATATTATACTATTGGTTCATTTATGTTAATAATAAGTGGAATATTAAGTATATATTTAAATTTCCAAAGTTTTAACTGTCTCACAAAATTATCAGAATATTATAATTCACCACTAGAGATTAACCCTCAAGACAATACAACTATCGATTTGCAAAGAAATTGTTTTATAATAACTAACTCATATGTTTTTTCAGTTTTTGGAATTATTATTGGAGTAATCATCCTAATAGTTGGATATTGGAAAAAAAATAAATAATTAAAGCTGAGTATTAAAGGATTGCATGATAAAATGATTAATGAAAAAAGTAATGAGAAAAATATTGTTAATAATGTTAAAAAGGAACCGTTTTTATGACATGGATTATCACATGAACAACATTGTACTCATCAATAGCCACAACCAAAGTCTGATTTTGCAGTTGCTCGTTATGAAATAGTAACTTTGAAAAGTCATTTAAGTATTTGCTAAATTCAATGCATAGTGGTATTAAGTTTCATGAGCATTTGAAGAATGCACATGGATTAGATATTGCATAATCCATTATACAACTTAATTAATTAATTAGTAGTCAATTAGAAGAAATAATTTCCTATATTTCTTTTTGTATCTTCAATAACTACAAAATTTAAAACCAGTTTATATTTATCTAATTCGTTTCAGAATCAATTTAGACTAAAGAATATTCAAATTAATATTTATAATTGAATTAATGATTATTCGATTGTATTTGATAGTATTGACATTAATGCAACTTTTACATTCAGGAGAAACTAATTAAAAAACAATTTTTTACAATATTTTTACAACAGATTATAATTTAAGTGAAAAAGAATAAAAAATTAAATATCTATAGTGGCTATAATTTTCTTGTATTGCCTCGTTTATTTTCGAGTTTATTTTATTTACTATTTATAATATTCTTTATAATATTCTTTTTAATTTTTTTTTCTGATTTTTTTACTGAATCTCATGGTGAATCCATAGTAGTACAATATAAGGATTGGTTAGATAGGAAGACATCAGGTCTCACTTGAGAATGGAAATAACAAACTAAAATTTTTTTGATTTATTTTCTATTGTTGATGTTATGTTAATTATTTTTGTATATTGAAATAGTTTTATAGTATTATAAATACTGGTTATATTTTCAATACTAGACTGAAAGTAAAACAAATATTCCCTTAATTGTACATCCTGTGAGTAACAAAGATTTTCTACTATTATAAATGTGAGTAAAACTGAAAAACCATTTTTTAGTTTATAATCAAAGATTTGGAATATCATTAGTTGAATAGCTTATAGCACTGTTTATACTTTTATTAAGCAATAGTTAATCATGAAATAGGAAATGATATCACAGCTTTATTATCTCTTCCTCCTTCTTACTATCTATTCTTTGTTAATTCTTTATCAACGAAGGTATAATCCATTTTTTAATATATAATTATATACAACTTTTATAATTCTTATCTAAGAATTATCAATCATAATTACTAATAATATATAACAAATTTTTAATTATATAGATAATAAAATGAGATCCTAACTATTGTATATATGAAGAATAAGATATATTAATATAAACTCTTCATAATGATTAGAATTATTATTTATTTTCTCTTATTATCTAACATAATATAATTGTTAGAGTATATTACATTATAGATATATATGATATAAATATTTAGTACATATGTCAGAAAGAAACATTTTCGTAATAATGGCTATATTTGTAGCTGGAATGATTTTTTCACCACTAGCTGCATCATCATATCCAGATAACGATTATTTAGATGTACAAAAGGCAATTATAGATATAGATAAAAATATTATAAAAGATATTGTCTTTAAAACAAGAGGTGATATTCCTAAAGATGGGAGCGACAAAAATTTTGGGTATGGAGTTGTCACTCTAATCAATAATAGTTCTCTTAATGTTATTGCTACCACTTCACATCCTAAATTGGGTATAGTAGATAGTGAATTACAAAATAACGATCCCACTAATCCAGTTTTCCATAATCATTATGTAATATTAGGTAATAATACAATCTGTGGAGCCAATCCAGCAGTTCAGGATCTTTCGTTCACTTCACCAGGTAAAGTCATAATAGATGGTAATAAAGCAATTTTAAAGGATCTTCCAGCCTCAGCACAAGGTCAATTTAATTCAAGTGTAACGATAACTCCTGGAACGAATGTACTAATAGTAGCCTCATTCTTACTTGAATCACACTTTAGTCAGCAAGGCCAATTACAAGCTGTATGTGTTGTTGACATCAAGCCGGTAGAACCACAAGACAAAAGAACAATAATTATAGGACAGAAAGATAAAGATTACTACAATGAACAGCCACGTAATGACGATTACTACAATGAACAGCCACGTAATGACGATTACTACAATGAACAGCCACGTAATGACGATTACTACAATGAACAGCCAC
>JAATVK010000129.1 GCA_014523485.1 Nitrososphaerales archaeon TH5894 | reverse complement strand
TCAATAGTATTATGTACTCCAGAAGGAGAGCTTCATAGTATAGGTTGTAAAATAATTGAATCGCTGTTGCTTGAAAAAGGATATGAGGTTTATAATATTACTTCACCCCTCCCAACAAATTCCATTGGATCTTATTTGGATAATATCGATCCCAGAATAATCATCATATCTGTTACTTTAGAAGAAAATATCAAATCAGCCATTAGATTCATACAAGAAATACGTCAAGCTTTTAATATACCTATTATTGTAGGTGGTAATGCAATAAAATCTGCATCAAAATCTCAAATCGAATTATTAGAGAAATATGATAAGGTTTATCTTAATCTCGAAAAACTTAATGATATGATTACTTATATAAAGACATTAATGAATATATGAGTTATCAACTAAATAAATATCACTGAAATATGATTTTTCTCAACTTGTATTTTCTTTAATTGCTTTCTTATTCAAAATAAATGAAGTCAATAGATAACGGGCTTGGAGGATAGTTAATAACTGAGTTTGACATAATTTTGTCTTTCTATGGTTAGGAACAAGATGCCCATTTTTTCATTTTCCAATTTTGCTATGTACATCATCATATCTTTTTAGACCTACAATTTTTACGGTATTAAACGAGGCTATTCCTGCCTCAATACATAAACTCTCTATATCATGTGCACTATCTGCTTCAAAAATTATCATCCATTCATGTTCAAGGACTGACATGTAGAATGCTTCAATATTTTTTACTCCATATTTTGATTTATTTTTTTCCAGTTTATCTTTAATTTCAAGAAATACTTGTTTACTTTTCACATTGTTTATAGGACAGGATTCAGGATTGTGTAAAGCAAATGCACCAAAAAGACTTACCATCAGATATTTTTAAAGAAACGTAGATATTAAATTATACGATTTATAATTGTATATTCTTTATTGAATTATCCTATTTTACAAAAAATTTCACTTTTATAATATATTATATTACTAACAATTTTACAGAGTGGTTTAATTTGGAATCTAAAAAAATAATCAAAAAAAAAGAGAGGAGAATAAATGATGATTGTTTAGTAAAAGTTAAAATTGCTGTTTTATTACCTGATGTCACTTGTTATAATTTCTTTAATTTATATCCTAAGATCAAATGTGTCGAATTATAATTTTTGTGGAGTAGTAACCAGCTTTCCAAACAATTGTGATTCCATCATTTTTATGTGACCCATTACCATATCTTCGAAAGGATAAATTGTATCAATTATTGCTTTTATTTTCCCTTTACTGGTCCATCTAATTACTTCTTCTAATCCTGCACGTGTTCCTTGAGTAGCTCCGATAAGATTTAGTCCTTTAAAAAAGAGGTATCTCAAGTCTAATTTTGAATCATATCCTGTTGTGGCTCCCGTAGATACTAAGGTACCGCCCATATTTAAGAGACTAACTTCTTGTGCAAATACAGATTTTCCTATATGCTCGAAAATAATATCTACTCCTTGATTATTTGTTAAACTTCTAACTTTCTTGTGCCAATCTGGCTCCCTATGATTTACAACTTGGTCAGCTCCTAATTCAATACATTTATCCATTTTTTCTTGCGTACCAGCTGTTGCAATAACATCACAATTGAACAACTTTGCAATTTGAATACCTGCTATTCCCATACCACTTCCACCTCCCATAATTAAAACAGTTTGTCCTGGTTGAATATTAGCTCTAGTAACTAACATGTGCCAGGCTGTCATTCCAACCATAGAAATAGCCGCTGCATCTTGAAAAGAAAGATTTTCTGGGATTTTTATAGCGTTGACTTCTGGTAAATATGTATATTGAGCAAATCCTCCCCATAAAGGACCGGTTTGAAAACCCCATACTTGTCTTTCACGGCAATCATATTCTTTGCCAGCAGTACAGTCCTTACATATTCTACAGGTCAAATTGGGATGTCCTACTATTCTGTCTCCTTTTTTTATATCTAAAACATTTTCTCCAATGTCTACTACTGTTCCTGAAACATCACTTCCAGAAATGTGAGGCAGAGGAATCTTGATTGGTTCTCCCCAAATTCCCCAGAGATCATTGTAATTATAAGAGACTGCTTCAGCTTTTATAAGAACTTGATTATGTTTTATATTTGGAATTTCTATATCTTCTATTTTTACAACTTTTCTTGGATCCTTATTATGCTCACGATATACTGCTGCCTTCATGTAGTATAAAAAATACAATATGAAATTTAAAGAATAGGGTTACAAAGTATTATAAATTGGTATATTAGTTCATACTGCTTTGTCTAACATACCCGACTTTAGTAATTGATAAGGTCCAATTGGGTGGATTTTGGGTATAATTTGGGAATATCTTTTTTATTAATAAAATATAAAGATAACTATGGCAGAAATTAGCATAATAGTTTCAGCTATTGCTGGAATGGGATCATTTTTCTCTCCATGTATATTACCTATCCTACCTGCTTTTATTTCCTATTTATCAGGAACAACTCTACACGAAATTGGTAACATAAATAAAACAAAGACATCCATTGATAATGAAGATATTAAGACTACTATCACCACCAAAAATAATAAAAAATCTATATTTCTACACAAATCTACTAGACTTAATATATTCTTAAATACAGTTTATTTTGTACTGGGATTTTCATTAGTATTTGCCGTTCTGGGAGTTGCTCTTAACAGTGTTTTAGTAAATGTAGGTACTAGTTTTCAAAACACTCTTCAAATAATTGGTGGAATCGTGATTATATCTTTTGGAATGTTTCTAATATTATCATCAAAAATAAACAACTTAAACTTTGAAAGAAAATTAACTAGAATTCCTAAATTTAAAACTAGCTATATAACTTCACTTGTATTTGGAATAGCCTTTGCTGCTGGGTGGACACCATGTGTAGGTCCTATTTTGGGAAGTACATTTACTTTAGCCGCGACTTCTCCTGGAGAGGCATATAATTTACTATTAGCATATTCTTTGGGATTAGGAACTCCTTTCTTGATAACAGGTGCTTTTTTTTCAAGGGCTACTGGATTGTTAAAAAAGATGGTAAAATATTTGAAATATTTCAATCTCGTGATGGGAACCTTTTTAATAATTCTTGGAATACTGATATTTACTAATCAGTTAAATATCCTAGGTAATTTCCCACTTGTAAATGAAATCATCAATCTAGAAAGAGGTATATGAATGAATAATGAATAGAGATAATATCAGTGCAGTTGTTATGGCAATTGCAGTAGTATCTGTAATAGCTGGATTTGCAATTTATTTTAATACTCAAGAATCAAATATTTCTAGCAAATCTACTTCTTCTGATGAATTTATACCTATAACAGGACAAATTGACGAGAATGGGAAAGAGATCAACATTGACAAGTCACAATTCAAAAAAGCAAAAAATTTCACTAAAATTTCAGAATATATAAATACAAAGCCGATATCCCTTGATGATCTAAAAGATAAAGTTGTACTGGTAGACTTTTGGACTTATAGCTGTATTAATTGTATAAGAACCATTCCACATCTCAATGAATGGTACGATAAATATTCTGATAAAGGTTTAGTTATAGTAGGTATACACACACCTGAATTTGATTTTGAAAAGGATAGTAACAATGTTAAATCAGCTGTTCAAAAATTTGGAATAAAATATCCAGTTTTACAAGATAATGATAAAGAGACATGGGATGAATATGATAATAGATATTGGCCAAGAAAATATTTGGTAGACGATGAGGGTTATATAAGGTATGACCATATAGGAGAAGGAGCCTACAATGAAACAGAAAAAGTAATTCAAGCTCTTTTGTCTGAAAGAGCATCGCATTTAGGAATAAAAAATATTAATCTTAATGTATCACAAAATAGTGAAGGTGATTCCAGATTAGAATCTCAGGATGTTAATTTTTCACAAATACAATCTCCAGAGCTTTACTTTGGATATGAATTTGCAAGAGCACCTTTAGGCAATATAGAAGGTTTTAACCCTAATCAAAGTGTATTCTATAATCTACCAGCAAATTCTGAAATTAAACCTAACATAATATATCTAGAAGGAAAATGGAAAAATAATCCTGATAACATGGAATTACAAAGCAATAACGCAAGTATAATACTAAAATATAATTCTAAGTCTGTAAATATAGTTGCTGTTGGAAAAGGGAATTTTACAGTAACACAAGATGGAAAATTAATTACAAATGATTTAAGCAAAGATACATCCAATGATGGCAAATTTGTGATAGATGAACAGAGACTATATAATCTAGTAACAAATAAAGACTATGGAGAACATACAATAGAAATTGATGTTAAAGGAGAAGGATTTCAAATCTACACATTTACATTTGGTTAAATAAAATAAAGGAGATATCTATCAATATGGAAATTCTAATGGAGATAAATACTATAGTAAGTATAGCGACTATCATTATTTTAAGTATTTTAATATATTTGTATACAAAAATATATTTAAAAACAAGGGCTACATTTACAATAGGTTTAATGTTTTTTGCAGGTATGCTTGTTATACAAAATTTAATTGTTGTCTATGCGTATTTTGCTATGGCACCATTATATGCTGAAGGTTTATTGCCTTATTTTTTACTTATTCACATAGCTGAACTTGCAGGTGTTGCTAGTCTTTTAAGGATTACTCTATGATTAGTGTAAAGGATATATAAACAGAAGGACGCATTAGTTATTCTATATAAAATACTTACATTAGTAATATCATTAAAATTATAGTACAAGATGGGTTACAGAAGTAAATGCTTTTTATCATCTCCTAATTACTTTGATAATGATAATATTCAATGCCTGATCAGGATATAATTAGATTGTTATGGTTTCTTTTTGCAGGAACGAGAGGAGGTGACAATCGTATTAAAATCCTTGACCTACTAATAAAAAATCCCTTAAATATCAATAAAATTTCAGAAGAATTACAACTAGATTATAAAACAATTCAACACCATGTTCGTATTTTAGAGAAAAATAATTTAGTAACTAAAATGGGGGATAAGTATGGGATTTTATATTTTATTTCTAATTATATGGAAAAAAATATTGAATCATACTATAATATAAAGAAAAAATTGGTACTTCGCTGATGTACCATTTTAATACATAATAATATATACAATTAATCGGGGTTTTGTTTGACTATAGATTAACTATGAAATTACTAATATTTACAGTAGGAGTAACAGTAGCAGCAGCATCAGCCACAGGTCTAGTGGTCATAGGTTTTTCAATAATGATAGGAAATGCACAAGCACTAATGTACAACTTCGACCATATCAATAATTACTATAATATTAATTTGGATCCGAAAAAGTGTCCGTTTGTAAATATCCAGAAAACCGAATGTCTCAATAGCAACATAAAGGTAATTGGGATAAATATTACTCAAATTCCTCAAGGCAGTACTGCTGTCATGGCAGAAGCAAATAGAGCATCTAAACCATTAGATGCTACAAATATACAAACTGGTAACAGACTTGAAGATAGAACATACTTGGACAGGTCCATTGAAAACATGTGTTTCAATAGTACTTTGAACCAACAAATAAAAGTTAATCCATATGAAGATTGCTTTACAGAAAATCCTCTTACTTTGATGACTTGGAATATCTACCAAGGTGCAGATCAGTCACCAATATTCAATGCTACTACGCCCTATGAATTTGTTACTGCTGTAGGGTCTGCTTATAATAGAGTCCAAGCAACCAACTTTGGAGAAAGGGTTGATTCAATTGCAGATGAGATCCAGGACACTCAGCCTCATCTTATAGGTCTTCAAGAAGCGATATTAGTTAGAACACAGATTCCCTCTGACGGTCTTGAGACACCTGCAACTAACATTAAATTGGATTATCTCCAAATTCTCATTAATACGCTAGCCAAACGGGGATTGATTTATGAGCCAATTGTTGTTCAGGTAAGTACTGACATTGAAGTTCCAGGCCTGACCTCTACTGGGCTCGTGGATATAAGACTGACAGATAGGGATGTAATACTGGCAGAAGCAAACAACAATTTTACATTATCAAATATTCAAGGAGCTCAGTTTGCCTCAAAACTACCGTTAACAACTCCATTTGGTCCAATTAGTATATTCCGCTCATGGGTTTCGGTGGATGTAACGCTTGATAAAGAAGACAAAGTACGTGTTGTCTCTACTCATCTAGAGGCCTTGTCACCTTTTATACAGGAGTTACAAGCAGATGAGTTGTTAAATGGGCCTGGTAATACAGATTTACCTGTTGTGTTCATTGGCGATTTTAATTCAAATCCTAATAGAACTGAGACACAAACATACACAAAAGTAAAAGATGAAGGTTTTATTGATGTCTGGACTATAAAGGGAAAAGGTACTGGTTTTACTTGTTGCCAAGCTGAAGATTTACAAAATCCGGTTTCTTCATTAACTAGTAGAATAGATTTGGTAATGTTTCGAGGCGATTTTAAGGTAAAAGATATAGTACTTGTTGGGAATTTGCAAAATGATCGTACAATATCTGGCCTTTGGCCATCGGACCACGCTGGAGTTGTGGCTACTCTAAAGCTGAATAGCGATAAGTATTAACAATCCACAAAGTATTGAGATTACATTTAATTTTTTTTTTTGGAATAGATTTGAGCAACTTGGAAGTCAGAGAATGGGCATACTGTTACTTTAAAAGGCTTTACCTATAAAGATGCTACTAAAATAATGGAGAATATACCACAATAATCTCAACACCTAGGTAATATATTTAAAAAAAAGATATTTTGTATATACTTTATATTGAATAAAAAAATTCCATTAATTGTAGGAATCCTTATTTTTGATGATGTAGAGATATTAGATGTTGCTGGACCTTTTGAGGTATTTGCTGTAACTCGTTTAAATGATGAGCAACAACTACAGCAATCTTCACCATTTAAAGTTTATTTAATATCTGAAACAAATAAACAAATCATAGCTATTGGTGGTCTACGATTTACTCCTGATGTGACAATTAACAACTGTCCAGAATTGGATTTGTTGATAATACCTGGAGGATGGGGAACTCGTAAAGAATCAAAAAATAAAATTCTTGTAAAGTGGATTGGTAATCAATTTACTAAGGATAGACTGATTGCATCAGTTTGTACCGGATCTTGTCTTCTTGGAAAAGCAGGTTTATTAGATGGAAGAAATGCAACTACTCATTGGCTAGCTTTTGACTTTCTGCAGGAATCCGCACCCCAAGCACGAATTCTCAAAAATGTCAGATTTACTTTGACTGAACCCATATTTACCTCTGCAGGTATTTCTGCTGGAATAGATTTAGCTCTCCGTATTGTAAGTCATTTTTTTGGAATTGAAGTAGGACAGGCTACTGCTCGTCAAATGGAATATCCTTATCCTAATAGTGACCAAAGATAAGTTGTTAATAAATTTGTAAATCTATAATGAGAGAAGATATAAATTAAATCTATCACTAAACGGATATTCTACCTGATTTGACACAATTATGTAGTCCAAAACTAAAAATGAAGGTCTAAAAAATTAAAATAGTATAAACTAACATTTATTCGAAAAATATTTTCTATCTTTATCTCTGTTTTTTAGTTTCTATCGTTATCTATTTCAACATTATTACTATTATTATCATCACTATCTGTTCTTGGTTTTAATTTCTAGATTATGTTCTAAATTAACATCATTGTTTGTCAATTGATTAGTTCATTTTTGAATCTTGAAGGTTATCAAATCCATCATCTTCTTCCTTGATCACCAATGAAATTCTATTGATATATAACTCATTTAAAGTTAATTTTTTTAATTTGATAACAGTAGATTCCATATAATATTTGAAAGTTTATCATAAGGACCAAAACCAATATTTGCTACATCAATATCTTGAATCATACTACTACAAAGTATAACAATTCCTCTTTGAGTAGCAGGATTAAAAGCAGCTAGACTATTATATCCACCAACTTCACCATTATGCCAAATAATTTGAGAACCGAAATTAGTAGTTATAATCCATCCTAGTCCAATATAGATGTAATAGGGTAAAATTCCAGTCAAATTTGTATATAATCTTATCATATGTGTATTTTCCATAGCACCATTTAATTTAGTTTTAACTAAGTTCATATTAGCAGACAGATATTTTATCATGTCTGCAGCAGAGGAACGAAGTGAACCTGCTGGAGCAAGAGGAGGAGGAATTACAAGATCGATAGAAGTAATAGTAATTTCTGTACCATTACTATGTCCCAATGCTAGACGAGAGATTAATGGATTAGAAATAGTAATCATTGTGCTGTTCATTCCTAAGACATTTAGAATTCTGTATTCTACAAGTTTTTCATAAGGAATATCCATTTTTGTAGCCAAAATATCACCTAATATAGCTATACCCATATTAGAGTATTCGAAATGGGTCCCAGGAGATGTTTTCAGAATAACATTCGATAATGCTTGATAAAGTTCCTCACGAGTATAATTTGAATAATTTGTGATATTACTAATCTGTAAATTAGGAGGATTTTCAGGTAATCCAGAAGTATGAGTAGCTAAATCTTCTAAAGTAATCCTTTGTCCGTAATACATAGGGACTTTAACTGAAGATGGAAGATGGTTTTCAATTGGATCTTCTAACCTTAGTATTCCTTCATTTACAATATCAGCCAATAGAGTTGTGGTAAACGTTTTGGTTATTGAACCAATATCAAAAATGGTATTTTCATTTACTACTGGAGCATTAGTTGCATTAGATGTTTTACCATATCCATAAAAGTGTGTTCCATTTGAATCAACAAGCCCTATTACCATTGCTGCATTGGTACCATTATCGACTAGAGTTCTAATTAGATTTTTTAGATCATTTGTTATCTCAAAGTGGATTGGCTTCTCTGAATGTAATACTTGATGTTTATTTTGAGACAATAATAACATAGTAGAAATAGAAGAAGATGAAGTATTTTCCGTCATTGCTATCTCTGCTGTTGTTGCTGTAGTACTTATTGCAGATAATATACATATTACAAAATACATCGTATAAAGAAATTGTTTTCTTAATTTTGAAATTGTAAAGAATTGTTTATTATTATTCTTATTCTTCCTATTCAAATTCAATCTACTATTAAGGAAACAGGTACTATTTTGTTTTATTTTCTCTTTATGCAAAGATTACTCCCACAATTGTCGCTCTACATGAGTTGATTATGATCCTAATGGTGAAATGTACCATTTTAACTATTATCTACTAAGCTATATAAAAAATGTCTCCACATTGTTGCAACTTAAGTATATGGAAAGATTACAATTCTGAAAATTATATATTTTAAGTTTATTAATATAATTAATAACTTATTTGTTAACTCATTGTCAGGGCATAAACAAGGGGCTCAACTAATTTTGACGCAATTTTGTAGTTAAAAGAAAGAAAGAAATGTAATTCTTGCTTAGGATTATTAATATTATTAGTATTTATTTATTGAAATATTAAAATTAGATAAAAGAACAGTGACATCAAATAGAGAATTCATCTAGAAGAATATTTACTCTTTTTAAGGAGGAATAATTTCTCTTACTTCTATATCATATAAATCAAAATCTAGGTTATTTGTCTTTAAAATCATCTTAGGAGAACCCCATGATATAATCGCTCCTTTAGTTATTGCCCCACATTCATTCATTTTTGCTTTTCCTGAATTAATTCCCCATTTGCCATCATCAATTTTCTCATGTAATTTGATATAAGGTCCTTTTCCTTCGTTTTTCGTATCAACAAAACTTTCAAGTTTTACTTTAGAATTATTATCAAAATTGTAAACTATTGCTTTAAACCCAATTTTTTTATTATAAAGATTGCCTAAATCTATTTTTTCATTAGGTTTATCTATTACATAATCTGCATGATATTGTTCTTTTTTCATTTGTAATTTACCATCAGCTGAGATATTATTATGATAGCTTGAACCCCCACAATAAGCATCAGGATATTCATTAATTTCTCCTTCTCCTTTGCTGTCATGGATAATAGAACGAGAGACAACAGAAATAGCTTGATCTCTGTTTTCTGCTTCCAACATTTTGAATATTACAGTAAATTCTATATTCTTGAAGTCGTTGGGATATAGCCAGTAACCTCGGTTGTTTAATATATTAAAATTCCATGTCTCAATTTGTTTCATCATTTCCTCCTGTGTTAAGATTCCTGCTTGTTTGGTAGAAATATCAATTCTTGTTGTTCCCTTACCCACTTTCCAGCTTCCATCCGAATTTCTCTCTGAAAATATTTCTTTATGTTTTATTTCATCAATTTGTTTTAAATCGTTAGGATTTTTATTGTTAAATCTATAATATTCTCCATCTGGGTTATCTCTATAAATCGGATAAATTCCTAGTTTTTGTTCTACTGGAGCAAAAGGTAGTAATTGTATTTTTGTAATTTCTGAAACTAATGTACTTGTTAGTATAGATATTCCAAAGATTATAATTAATACTAGTGTATATTTATACTTCTTTAGGATTAAAAATAATGTAACAATAATTACAGAACCAATGATTATGTAATAATTTTTAATTAATCCAATAATCACTGCTAAAGCTATCAAAATCACTATCTTTAAAATCAACCAATTCAATTATAGACTCAATAAATTGTATTTTAGCCAATATGAGTGTTCAATTCCCAAAAATAAATTTAGTTCATAAAGAAATAAGTTAAATATAATAATTGATGAATGGAATGCAAATTTTTTTAATTTAAATACTCTTTTCTGCTATAATTTAACAAAATTAAATGATAGATTAATTGTCTATTCCCTATAACAATAATTATCAGATCTGTCATATGTTCTAATTGTATTTTCTAATATCTAGTTTCTACTTTAGACCTTCTCTAATTTCACCACTGAAATTAGATAGTACATCAGTTCCAGATAATGCTATTTTCTTAGATGCCTCTCCAAGCTGATTAAGAATATTTTTTGCCTCACTAGGACTTATTATGCCAGTAGAATTATCTGCAACTTCTGATGCCATATTTTTTATTTTTTCTGCAGTAGTTTTTATTAAATCTGTTATACTGTTTGTTGTTGTTGTTTCTTGTCCATAAACTGGAAGTAAAGTTATCATAGAAAAAACAAATATCGCTGTAAGAAATATTGATTGGGATGCTAATTTCATTGTATTCATTGATAATATAATGAGAATTAAGTACTATTTAGGATAATCTCTTGCTAGTTAATTGTATAATAAAATTAATTATTTTGACACAATCTTGTAGTTATAAAAAACTATATCTGGTAGATTTGTTAACATTTAGACATTGTAGTTATATCTCTATTCATTATAGAAGTTAATTTTCTAATTAGATCATCATTTTTGACTGGCTTTTGAATAAAACAGTCTTCGCCGATTAATCTACCAAGTTCCGAACGTGCTTTTCTAAATTTCTCATAGTACATTTCACTTGCAGTTAAAAAACAAATTTTTACTTTAGGATCTTTTTCTCTTATTTTAATACATAGTTCAAATCCGTCAATTTTTGGCATTTTTATATCAAGAATTACTAAATCATAAAAATTGCTTGTATAAGAATTTAGAGCAGTAACAGGGTCATTAAATGTATCTACTTGTAGTCCGTTGTCTTCCAAAATATTCTTTATTGTATATGTAACATCTGGTTCATCATCCACTAGTAAAAATTTTTTAACCTTATTATTGGATATCACTTGCTCTTGATTACACCTCTCTTACTATTAATTATCGAAAGCATAAAATAAAAAGTATATCCTCTTGGATGAGAAATATTTTCAGATCTTTTTTTCTTATTATCTTCTATTCTTTACTTATTTTTCGGCGCCTAAAAATTAAATATTTAATAATAAAATTTATATTAAATCTTATTAAATGTTTTATTATTATTCTAATTGTTTTCAATGTTTACTTCATTTTTGATGACTATATAAAAAAAACTTAAATAATTGCCCTTGTTCTCTAATATTAGAATCTTATTTGTGAATTGCTATTGTTCTTATCTGAAATTAATGTATGATTATTTCTCATTACATTTAATATAATATGTTCTTGGATATAGGTAGGCTATTTTTAGATGTGGAAAAGCTTTTTCTATTCTAAAAAGAATAAATGTATATGTTCAAGTTAACAAAATTCAGCATCTGCATCGTAGGAATGATTGTAGGAATAACTATAATTGGTGCACTTCCTTTTATGGGGCTAGAATGTAGATGGTGTTAGAGTTGATCCAAGGAGAAAAAAACAAACCCCTATCAAAGCTCCGACAAACGGTATTTCAATTGTAAATTCAGAATATCTAGAGAGGTAGATGTGAACCTAGTTTTTTCATCCTATTCAAATAATAAGAATGCAATTTTCATTTTAGTATTTTTCGGCGCCGAAAAATTTTATAAATAATTTTTATCTTACTAAAACTGATTTAAAAATATAATTTTTAACAGAAAAATTGGTATTTCTGGTCTTGCCATCGGACCATGCTGGAGTTGTGGCTACTCTAAAGCTGACAATCCGAAGTTTTGAGGTTACCAATTTTTTGGCTTATATTTTATCAACTTTTTATAAATTACCCAGATCATTCAGTTATTAAGTTCAAATCCAACTTGTGTAATCAATATTGTTCTCCTCTTTTGATTTTTCTTAGTTTTCTTCCAAGTTTTATTATTAAATACAAAATTTCTTACTAGTTTAACTTGTTTAATTCAAAAACAACTTTCCAAAGTCTATTATAAACTTATTCATAAGCGTGCAAACTGAGGAGGAAGATTGCTAACTGATTTTGACACAATCTTGTAGTTATAAAAAACTATAGATATGGATTTTTAGTTACTTTATCATTATTCCTTCCTTCTTTATATAGACACTGTAATCATGTCTATATTCATTATAGAAGTTAACTTTTTAACTAGATCCTCCATTTCGATAGGCTTATGAATAAAATATCCTTGGTCAACTATTTTACCAAAGTTAGATCGTGCTTTTCTAAATTCTTCACTAAAGATTGGGATTGCAGTAAAAAAGCAAATTTTTACTTTAGGATCTTTTTCACTTATTTTAATACATAGTTCAAAACCATCCATTTTTGGCATTTTTATATCAAGAATTACTAAATCATAAAAATTGCTTGTATAAGATTTTAGAGCAGTAATAGGGTCATTAAATGTATCTACTTGTAGTCCATTGTATTCCAAAATATTCTTTATTGTAAAAGTAATATCCGGTTCATCATCTACTAATAAAATTCTTTTAGAAATATTATTGGATATCACTTGCTCTTGATTAACCTCTCTTACTATTAATTATCGAAAGCAATAAAATAAAAAGTATATCCTCTACCATTAGAATTATTTTGTATTTTATTTTTCTCTTATCCTATTCTATTCTTTACTTATTTTTCGGCGCCGAAAAATTTTATAATTTATTACTTGATTATTCATTACTGGTCTTTCATCTTTATTAAGGCAAAAATATTGATAAAAAACCTTTTATAATTTTAAATTGTTTATAGTATATGAGAACTTTACGATTATTAAACCTTCACTGTCATAAAACTGATGATGATAATACTAATAATACAAAAGTAAATGAGACTTTTCTTACTGTTGATAACGGTAAGTTTCAAGCATTTGGACCAGAATCTATGAGCAATGGAAGTGATTGGAACATCAATGCTAATATTCAATTCAACGTTGAGGCTATAATAAGTTTCTATGATGAAGATTTGATTCGTAAACTAAGTGATAATAAACACTTTAGATCACACATTGTGGAGGAAAATGAGGTTCATCACGGGACAAAACAAATTAATTTCGCTTCAAATAATGCAAATTACATTTTAACCTATGAAATAATAT
>JAATVK010000128.1 GCA_014523485.1 Nitrososphaerales archaeon TH5894 | reverse complement strand
TACAAATGTGAAGAGTGTGGAATTAACTTTGGATATAGTTTAGGAGATATGGAACTACATAAATTAACTGTACATTTACAAAAAGGAGATGTGGAAATAAAATAACTATTAATAATAGATTTACATATCTGCATCATTTTTCAATAGGTGCAAACAGCATAATTAATCAATTAATTCTTATAAAAAAACTCCTCGATAAAAATCAACTTGCATAATAGATCTGTATTTGTTAGAGTCTTCTTTTAGAATTTAAAATATATGATCAAAACTAAATAAATTCGTACTACTAACTGAATCTGATTTAGTAAAAATATTTGATTATTGATGATAACGGGTAGACTAATTAATAATAACAGCCTAAAAGGCAGTAATAATAAAAACAGTAACAAAAATACCAATCATGATCATAATAAGATAACTAACCCTGAATATAATCCAATTAATCCCTTGCAAGTAATTACTTGGATGGCATAAGTTGCAAAAAAATATTCTACTATATCAATACCAGGAGTATATGGATCAGGCTATGATCAATTTTCACTAGGAATGTTGTTTAACCGTTACATTCAGATTACCATGGGAACAATGTCCTCTCAAAAAATATAATGAGCGCTTACTTCACCTCATTGAAACAGGTCGAATAGACCCAACCAAGATTATAAGCCATAAAATGAAACTTGATGATGTACCTAAAGGATATAGTGGCTTTGATAAGAAAAAAGATATAATAAAGATTGTTCTAAAACCATAGGATATGTCTAGTCAAGCAGATCAACAAAAACAAACATCTAATGCACTTCAACCTGGTGCTACTGCACCAAACTTTACTTTACGTACTACTCCAGATAAGTCTGTATCTTTGGATCAATTTAGGGGAAATCCAGTAATTCTTTTATTTTACCCAGCCGACTTTTCGCCTGTCTGTGGAGATGAAGTATCTTTATATAATGAAATTTTACCTGAATTCCAACGCCTCAATGCCGAGGTTATTGGAATCTCTGTCGATGGTATTTGGTGTCATCTTGCTTTTTCAAAGCACAAAAACTTACGCTTCCCGCTGCTTTCAGATTTTGAACCTAAAGGAAATGTAGCACAACAATATGGTGTTTATCGCAAAAATGATGGGGTCTCAGAAAGAGCTTTATTCTTAGTTGACAAAGATGGTGTAATTAGGTATAGCTATGTTTCACCAATCAGAGTCAATCCAGGGGCAGATGGAATATTGAAGGCTTTAGAATCTCTTCCTCAATCTACAGAGCAAAAAGAAGATACAAGTACATAATGATGGAGCTAGAACTGACTTTACCTGTCAACAGTAGTCGAGATCATGTACTTGGACCACAAAAAGCACCCATAACTTTACTTGAATATGGAGATTATGAATGTCCCTATTGTAGACAAGCTAATCTTATAGTAGGCAATGTGGTTCAACAACTTGGAGATAAGATGCGTTTTGCATTCCGCAATTTTCCACTTACTCAAATCCATCCCCATGCTCAACATGCTGCTGAGGCGGCTGAATGTGCAGGTGCTCAGAATAAGTTTTGGGAGATGCACGATATATTATATGAAAATCAACAAGCCCTAGAAGATGAGAATTTATTAGAATATGCCGAGATATTGGAATTGAATATGTCTAGATTTCAAAAAGATTTCTATAACCATACTTTTGCAGGGCTGATACGTGAAGATTTTCTTAGTGGGGTAAGAAGTGGTGTAAATGGTACTCCAACTTTTTATATCAATCGTATGCGTTACAATGATTCATGGGACCAAGAAACTCTAACTAGAACGCTTATAGATATTATTAATGAAAACTTATAATTATATTAACTATTAATATCGATGAGTTATAGGTGGTTTCACTCTGTTATCACTTAAACTGTTCATTATACAAATTTCTATTTATAAAATAAATTAATAGTGATTTTAAAAGAATGAACAGTTTAAGAAATTTGAGCTATTTAAAATGAAAGGCTCTATTTTATTCTATCTCATAGTGATGTTGATATAAAAGATACTGAAGTAATTGACATAAATAACAAATTAAATTTTAATTTGAAATTATTATTCAGGAGAAAATCCCAGAGGTATTGTATTTCTCAGCTGGTATTTTTACTTCACAGATAGACCAAAAGACTGAATATAGATGGAGCATGATATGCAACCTAGTTAATCGTATTGCTAAATTGAATTTATCAGAATTTATTTTATATAAATCTTATATATAGAGGTATAAGATTTATATATTTGATTGTCTATTATTATAATAAATACAAAAAAAATATGCAATCCATAATTCAATGTGAAAGATGTGATCCTAGTGAATCCCAAATGATTACAGATATTGAATCTGGAGAAATAATCTGTAACAGATGCGGTATAGTTGTAGTTAAAAATTTGGAAGATACTACGAAGATCTGGCATAAAGTTGAAGATGATAAAATTGATACAAGGAATGGTAATCCTTCTTCCTTAACACTTTTCGATCAAGGCCTTATGACAAGAATAGGCAATACAAACAGAGATGCAAGCGGAAATGTCATCAATTCTATGATGGTGACACGTCTAAATAAAATGAGATATCACGATAAAAGATCTCAAATTAACACTTCGGCTCGAAATTTAGGTAGAGCCTTTAGACAATTAGATTCATTAAAAGATAAAATGAGTCTACCAAATGCTGTAATAGAAAAAACAGCCTACATTTATAGAAAAGTACAGGAAGCCGGATTAGTTAGAGGTAGGAAAATAAATACAGTATTAGGCGCCTCATTATATATTGCTTGTAGAGAATTTGAAATACCAAGGACATTAAGAGAAATTTCTACAATTAACAATGAAAAATATCGAGAGACCTCCAGAGTTTACCGTCAAATAGTCTTACATTTAGGTAGACAAATACCACAAATAGACGTGTATAGATACGTAGAAAAAGTAGGAAAAAAAGCAAAGCTTGAAGAAAAAAATATACGTGATGCATTAAGACTGATGAAAAAAGTTCAAGATGCAGGATTGAGTGCAGGAAAGGAACCTATGGGAATAGTTGGAGCAGTTATATATCTCTCACTTCCCAAAAGTGACGAGACTGTAAGAAAAAAAACTATTACACAAGCAGTAATTGCAGATGCAGCAGGAGTATCTGAGGTTACAATTAGAAATGTATACAAAGATATTGAAAAGAAGCTTTCGCTAGGATAAATAAATTACCAAATTTTTTTATTTTATACTATAATTTTTTATTCTATTTTATAAAACAATAAAATATCACAAGAATCAAGTACAAAAAATATCATAGACATTCAACTTTTACAATAAGCAAATATTGTTTGTATTTGTAACAATTAATTAAGTTACATTAAATAAAGTATAAAATTAGAATCCATGTTTTAATAGTTTTGGATATAATCAATCCAAAGTTTCAAGAGGGTTATTTTAATGTGAAACTAGCTAGATAAGATAAAATTTGATTTTAATTATTTCTAGTTAAATTAACTCGAATTGAATCGTAGAGGATCTAAGTTGAGTAGAGTGGTATTGAAGAAGAGGGGGATGATAGAAATTCATTTATTCATTAGAACGGACAATAAGTTAATATCTTTAGAATAAATTATATTAATTGATAAGAAACAGCTATTTAATTATATTTCTAAAGATCACATAATAATAAATTAATGAATTACTTATGGGCGTTACCAGCAGGAGAACCAACTATTTGACACACTGTTAGAGAACAGTTATTAGAAATAATGTAGCTATTTAATTATGACTATGAATGATCAAAACAAGGATAATCTAAATGATCCACGTATTAGAAAACTTTTTGAAGATAAAAATTTCGTTTTTTTGTCTTCGTTAATGAAGGATGGTTCTCCTCACGTGACACCTACTTGGGTAGATATTGAAAATGGTAATATTCTTATTAATACTGCCAAAGGGAGAATTAAACAAAAGAATATTTCACGAGATCCTAGAGTCGCTCTAGCAATAGTTGATCAAACTAATCCGTATAATATGGTTACTATTAGAGGAAAAGTAATAGAACAAATTAGTGGAGATACAGCTGAAGAACATATAGACAAATTAGCAAAAAAGTATATTGGCAAAGATAAATATCCTAGCAGATCACCCGGAGAAAAAAGAATACTTTTAAAGATAAAACCTGAAAAAATACTTCACATGAATCAGTAACCTTCTCAAATTCACATACGCGCATATTATGACTATACACTAAATTATTTCAAAATATTAAATTTTAAATTTATAGGCAAAACAATTGCATATAATAACTAAACTTGGTATGATCTTTTCTATTTAGTTTTATGAGAAATTTTCTTCTTATCATACTCTCGCTTTTTTGTCCATCCTAATCTCTTATTATTTAACATTTCAAAATTCTCATAAATATGAGGTCTCTTTTTTCTCATTCCTTCTATTGCAGATGCTGCCTTGTTCCAAAATGGAGTAGGATTGAACATATCAAAGTAAATATCAGGATCTATCATTCTATGGTTTATAATAACACCTGATAACTCGAAAAATCCACAAACAGCAATAAAATAAGATCTTTGTATTGAAGATCCTCCATACTTTTGTATATATTCTTCGTAACTATCAACATCTAGTTCTTCCAAAAACCAAAGTATTGCATCTCTATGACTATCATAAATTTTGTATAATTTTATTAGTATATCAGAATTTATAACATCTTTTAAAACCATAATATACATATGTGTAAGAACTAGATAAATAATTCATTAATAGAAATTAACTTTAAGGATTTACACTGGACTGGAAAATATATCATTCGGTTAGGTTAAACTTTTATACAAAATAGATGTATTTAAATTTTGAATTTAATTGATTCTATAAGGTTTCTTTTTGAATTTCAATATTTAAAATTTGTCCACCGAAATTTTCTGCAAATTGAAAGTGAACTTAAAATATTTAGGGAGTATTAGAATTAAATAGTAACTGTGTGAAGTAAAAGATTCAGAAAAGATAGAGAGAGATAGAATGACTTTTTGCTAACGTGAACTCTTAATTCTTTATTAATTCTAATTCCTATATTATAGATATGTTCTAATCTTGAGTAGTACGAGCTTAAACATAGTATTATTGTATATTGAACTTATCGTACTCAATTATAAAATATAAATAAGAGAGTCTCATTTTTTACAGACTTTGTTTTATGTATAGCTAATTAGGATCTTTGTATTTATAATGATTATAATTAATTAGTACTAAATTTTAATTCAATATCTTTATGAGGACATTCTTTAATTATCTCTTCTGCTAATTTGTAACTTTCTTCCTTTACATCTTCACTACTAGCAAACTTAAAAATTGTTTTTGTATTTGGTAAATAAACTCTCTTTAAATTCAAATCGCCATCTCCTTCTTCTCCCTTTCTAAAAATATAGCGTTCCCCTCGTTTGGTTATAGGATTCCAACTTCTCAACAATATTCCTTGTTTCTCTATATTCTCATTCGTTAATTTATCATAAACATTTGTATGCATAAATAGACGAAAAAATGTTTTATTTGGATTGTAGAAATATCTTAAAGTATAGTAATTCTTCGGATGAATAGGGGAAGAATGAGTAGGGGAATGGTTTATTTTTAATTCTTCTGTTTTTGAATCAAAACATAATTCAAAACAGGAACTTGTAGTATAGTAATTCTTCGGATGAGTAGGGGAATGGTTTATTTTTAATTCTTCTGTTTTTGAATCAAAACATAATTCAAAACAGGAACTTGTGGTATTTTCAACTTTCATATAATATTTAATAGGTAATCCGAGGATTTAAATATAATGTAACAAAAAATATAGTGGTATATATTATAACAGAAACTAAATTAATTATATAGAGCCATACTTATCTAAATTAAAAATATAAACCTTAGTTTGTTACAACTCTATAGTGTTTCTAATTTATGGTACTACATTGTTACTTAGATACGTGATATCCAATTAGAGAACCCATAATAATCTCCCCAGTTGTTATTATTTTTTGCTCTATCTATTATAATATAGAATGATTGGAATGTCATTATATGTTGGAGTCAAGATTATTGATTGATTCGGGTTAATTAGTAAAAATGTGTTATACATTTTATAGATAAAAATTTATGCTGAGAAAAAAAGAAAAAGAAGAAGGATATTAAATATAAATATATGAATAACAAAAACCAGATATCTGGGCTACATCATGTTACGGCCATTTGTAGTGATCCACAAAAAAATATTGATTTTTACACGAAATTATTAGGATTGAGGTTGGTCAAATTAACAGTAAACTTTGATGATCCTACTACATATCATCTATATTATGGAGACGAAGTAGGTCATCCCGGAACAATTTTAACATTCTTTCCATGGTCTGATGCTCCAAAAGGTCATAGAGGAACAGGTCAAGCTATAACAACATCTTTTTTAGTACCTGAAAAATCTATTGATTATTGGAAGGATCGTCTAAATAGTAACGATATTTGTTTTGAAGGTCCTAAAAAACGTTTTGAGAATGAACAGGTAATAACGCTATACGATCCTGATGGCCTTCAATTGGAACTTGTTGCTCACTCATCAGCAAGAGAGAATGACGAAAGATTTTGGAAAGATGGTCCAATCTCTTACGAAAATGGTATAAGAGGATTTTATTCTGTAAGTTTATCTGAAGAAGGATATGAGCTTACGTCAGAAATTTTAAATGAGTTAGGATACAAAATGATAGAAAATGAAGGTAACCGTTTCCGCTTTCAAAATATAGATTCAAAATCTACTGGAGCTAAAGTGTTAGATGTTCTTTGTTTGCCATATACTCATTCTGGACAGATTGGAATAGGAACTGTTCATCATATAGCATTTCGTACTTCTTCAGATGAAAACCAAAAATTGATTAGGAAAAGTATTATAAAAAAAGGCTTAAATCCTACACCTGTAATTGATAGAACTTATTTTCATTCAGTATATTTCAGAGAACCAGGTGAGATTTTATTTGAAATTGCTACAGATCCTCCAGGATTTACTATAGATCAAAAAATAGAAGATTTAGGAAGAAAGCTAATGTTACCCACGTGGCTTGAACCATTAAGAGAAAGTTTAGAAAAAGTATTGCCAAAGATAGAACTATCTAAAAATAAAGATAGTTTAAGGATAAGTGACTAGCAATAATGATTAAATCCAATAATTTTGGTTTTAATCATATATTTATTAATTCTTCTCATGACAAAGAATATGATGAGGGAAATAAGAAATTAACACTTGTATTATTACATGGTACAGGTGGAAATGAAGAAGATCTTATTTTTCTTGGAAAGAAAATTGAACCTAATGCATCTATATTAAGTCCTAGAGGAAAAGTATTGGAAAATAATATGCCTAGGTTTTTTAGACGATTATCTGAGGGAGTCTTTGATATAGAAGATCTTCACATTAGATCACACGAACTTGCGGATTTTATCCAAAAATGTTCCTTTCACTATAAATTTAATTTAGAAAAGACAATTGCAATTGGATTTTCAAATGGAGCAAACATAGCTGTTAGTATGCTCTTTCTTCGTCCAGAAGTACTTCAAGGAGCAATTCTTTTCAGGGCAATGGTTCCTTTTATTCCTGAATCCCTACCAAATCTTTTAAACAAAAAAATACTATTATCTGCAGGGGTACAAGATCCAATAGTTTCGAGAAATGAGACAGAAAATCTTTATAGTTTGTTTCAAAAGACTAATGCAATCACAACATTGAAGTGGCAACCTTCCAGTCACAATCTAATTCAAAAGGATATACTAGTTGCAAAATCATGGGTATCAAATAATTTTCCAGTTTGAATAAAATAGAAAAGGCAATTAATTTATTTTAAAAATTACTATTTTATAATCTAATTCTTCTGACATTTGTTCTAATATTGATTTGTTTTTTCTACTAGAGCAGATAAATATTATTATTTTTATAATAATATAATTTCTATATTTTGATATTTCTTATACAGATTAGGATAATGTTTCTTATCATTATCTATATTCTAAATTACTATCTGAAAAAACAAAACATCATTATTGACATATAATCTAAATATAGTATTCTTATTATCACTAGTAAGTTAAGTAATTGAACACCTATAAGGAACAATCTTTGATAATAATTTAAAACATGAATATTATTGATGAGGACAAAGAAAAAAAAAGGATTCTCACTGAACCAGTAGTAAAAATAATAAAAGATAAAAATTTTGCTTTTTTGGGAACAATAATGAAAGATGGTAGACCACAGGTATCTCCTATTTGGATCGATATTGATGACAATAATAATATTATTTTATTCAATACAGCCCAGGGAAGAATAAAACATAAAAATATTTCGAGAGATCCTAGAATATCTCTATCACTTGTCAATAAAAATAACCCATATAGTATGGTAACAATTCAAGGAACTGTCATTGAACAGACAACAATAGGAGCTGATGAACATATAGACAAACTTGCAAAAAAATATCTTAATACTGATAGATACCCGGGTCATTCACCTTCAGTCAAAAGGGTGATATGTAAAATTAAACCCGAGAAAATGTATTATTTACCTCCAAGATATACAGAGTTTATTGGAAAGTCTTAGGTCTATTTTATTAATACTATTAAAAACCATATAGTAGCAGGTTGAATTGAACATTTAATTTAATTATATCCAATAAGTTAGATGTTTACAATTAAAAATTATAATTATAATAATAATAACAATCTTATTAATAGATATAAATGAACGATAATAGCAATTTCATATATAGATTACTTAAATCCATGAGAGCACATATACAAGCTAAGATCATACTCATGAAGGTCAATAATCGAATTTGCAGTACCCATAAGCTTGATCTTATCTTAAGTGATCCGTCTCATAGTTGGTGCCGAAAGGGAGTAAATCAATGACTACCAACTTATGGCCAGCATTACCGTTGGGGGAGTGGAAAGACACCTATACCACATTGCATATGTGGACACAAATAGTAGGCAAGATCCGACTTGCACTTACTCCATTCAGGAATCACTGGTGGAATACTACATTGTATGTTACACCTAGAGGACTTACAACCTCAGCTATGTTCTACAATGATAGACTACTTCAGATAGATTTTGATTTTATTGATCACCTGCTTGTCATCCAAACAGATGAAGGTTCTACCAAGAGAATCCCTCTTAGACCACGATCAGTAGCTGAGTTTTATAAAGAAACGATGACAGCCTTGAGTTCACTAGGGATGCCTGTAACCATCTGGACAACACCTGTCGAAGTACCGGATCGTACTCCATTTGAGGAGGATTTTAATCATCTTGACTATGATCCTGAATATGCACAACGTGTATGGCGTATTCTGGCTCAAGGAAGTCGTATACTCTCTTTGTTTAGTTCCCGATTTATTGGTAAAGTTAGCCCAGTACATTTTTTCTGGGGAGCTTTTGATCTGGCAGTAACCCGATTTTCAGGACGAAAAGCGCCTTCGCACCCAGGTGCACCAAATATGGCTCGTTTTGTGGCAGTAGAAGCATATTCACACGAAGTGAGTAGTTGCGGTTTCTGGCCAGGCGGAGGTTCTATAGATGAACCAGTTTTCTATGCCTATGCTTATCCTGAACCTCAAGGATTTAAGGACTATTCTATCCAACCAGCAGACGCGTTCTACCATGAAGGAATGGGAGAATTCCTTCTTCCATATGATATTGTTCGAAGATCCGATTCACCTGACAAAATATTATTGTCTTTCTTACAGAGCAGTTATGAAGCAGCAGCAATATGTGCTAACTGGGATCGTCATATATTGGAACGTCAGTAGATAGTAAAATTAATTCCTTGTGTCTTAGACACCTTCAGTTTCATTATGTCTCTTATCTCTTATGTCTGATATCTTTAAGATGTGTATAGGAAATAGAAGAAATTCTCCCAAAGACCCTATAACTAAATGG
>JAATVK010000127.1 GCA_014523485.1 Nitrososphaerales archaeon TH5894 | reverse complement strand
TAAGCCAAGAATAACAGGGATTATAGATATAACACCAATAGCATAAAGAGCTTTTTTAGAATTCGTGAATGCTGTTTTTCCTGTTCTCATTTCTTTATATGCAGCAATACCTTCAGGGATATTTTGTATACCAATAAGTAGAGCTATTACAAAAGCTGGACCTGCTGCTATTGAAGCTCCTATAGCTAAAGATTCAGGTATTGTATCCAAACCCATACCAATTAGTATCTCTGCTCCACCACCTTTTTTGACAGCTATTATATCTGCAATAGTAAATATGATAGCACCTAAAATAAAAAATAAAAGTGTTGGAATTATTCCAATTGTTTTTTCCGCCTCAATTACCATTTCAAATATTGCAGCAGATATTAGAATACCTGCTCCAAATGCAGTCAAAAATAAAAAGACTGATGTAGAAAAATTCACGTACTTTGCAATTAATGCACCAACAAAGGAAGTTCCTCCAGCAAATAAAGTAATACCAATAACCATAAAAATATCAGTAAAAGAAATAGCAGTAGACATCTTCTTGTTCTAATAATTCAATTGAAATCATATTATAAATTTACTTAAAACATTTTGACATTTAAGAATTATAATACATCATTCTCTTTAATAGAAATATTAAATAATTCAATATTGTTAATTGAAGAATCTTTTATAATGAATTTAACTTTATTTCTAATTCTTGTAATTTTTTTCAGCAATTTTAATATGACAATTTACCTGAACTATCTAAATTCTACCTTAATCTTTTAATTTCTATTTTGGAATAAAATTATTAATTAAATTACAAATGAACCATTAATACCAAGACAATATCATATTCTCAACAATCTTTGTCTTCAGAAGAAAAGACCAGTCATAGACCACCAACAGTAAAATATTTTATTAATGCAATGATAATATCTATAATCATTGCAAATGTTATTGTAATATTTTCAGAAGAGCAAAGTAAGCATTCTGTTTCTCTTTGGACATTAAACATAACTGCAGCTACTGCTTCAATTTTATGTATTATTGTTCTCTGTAGATATGGAATTCATGAACTTCATAGTAAATCATATTTGTTTATTGCTCTAGGTATTATATCTTAGTTTTCTGCAGATTTTACACTTTAATATAATTATTATGCATTGGGAATACAAGAACAAAGACTTGTAACTTTTACAGATGCTTTATGGTTTGCGGGATATGGATTTCTTGCTTTACATTTATTTACAGTAATACGTTCTTTACACATTAAAATAAAATCTCAAGTTATTATTGTATTTTCAGTTATTACAGTATTTTTTATTAGTTATAATTTAGTTAATCTATTATCTTATGAATTTCAGACTGACGATGATTTTATAGCCATTATAGTAACTATTTTGTATCCTATTTTAGATTTTATATTAATAATACCTTCTTCAATAATACTCATAACCTTACGTAAAGATTATGAGCATAATATCCCATGGTTTCTTTGTTCATTATCATTACTGGTTAATTCAATAGCAGATGATGGATATGTTAAAGATTTTGTAACTCGCAATTCTGAAAATCTTTGGTTTTGGGAGCTCTTCTATATAACAGATTTTATTATTTTGTCAGGAGCTTTATTTTGGTATAATAAGTTCCATATTTCAAATTCAAAGAAATAATAATACTGAAGAATCAATAGACAGAAAATTTTCAATTTCTTGTTAGTAAAGTTGATACAAATGGTTATATTAAATTTCTATTGTAATTTTTAGCTCATTTTACATTTAAAATATATGTGGTTGTATAGTTCCATCCAACCGGACCGTTATATTGATTCCCATTAATCTCTATTGTAGAAGTTGCATTAATATCGCCTTTTGCTTTTAATTCATATATTCCGGCAGGGAGAGGTTTAAGGAATAACCAATTTCCATCTGCAACAGCCTGTGTAGTCTGAGAAGTTAAATTCAAAATGTTATTTTCTGGTAATGTAAAATTGAAAATATCCGTCTGGACGCGATAATTTTCTAAATTTGGTAAATATACTCCATTAAGTGAAGCAACTCCAACTACAAGATCTTGCATCCTTTTAGCGCATTCTCTTAGTTCTTGTTCATTTTAGCTAATTAAATTTGAATTGATATCTGTAACTAAATAATATTCTCTAATTACTAGTAGATAGGAAACAAAAGATTAGATCCATAACACAAAAATGAGCATTTTAATAGTAAACCAGTCAGATGAATATTTAATTATATAAATGAAGTTTTTTTCTAACTCTATCACATGACTATGTAATAGATGTAAAAAATATAGTACATTCAGCGAATGTACCACAAGATTATTAATATTCCCTTTACAAATGAAAATAGACAAAAGGATAAATTATCCGGTTGTTTAGTAGTTTCATTTCATTAGTGGCCTTACAAGGGTCACTTACTTTCTTTTTACTTCATCGAAATTGGATAATCAATCAAAAGAATTTTCAAAAGATATCAGAATTCATTCATCATATCTACATAATCATCAACAATTTTTTCTGTAAAACTACTTTTATATTTGGATAACAGATCCTGAAGTTTTAATTTGTTTATTCCAATATCATAATATTTAAATTCATTTTGTTTACGTATCTTTATAATATTTGCATCACTTAATTTTGACAAATGCCATGAAATCGTTGAAGGTACTTTCGTTGTATGGTTTACTATATCATTAAATGCACAAGGTCCAGATTCTGATATATAGATGATAATTTTCCTAGTCGTAGGTTGACGGAAAAGGCCTATCAGATTGAACTCATCAATGGGAACATCCTGAGAAAAATATCTGGTTACTCTATCATTAACTCGATTTATCCTAACCTTTCCAGAATTATCCAAGAAATTTAAATGATAAGATAAAACACCATTAGTGAGTCCTGTAATTCTTAAAAGTTCCCTGTATCTTATTCCTGGAGACTCATTAACAAATTGAAATATTTTTTCTCGAATTGAATTAGTTTTTTTTTCATACCTATTATTAGCCATATGCAATTCACCGTGGACTTTTTAACAAAGAAATACCAAAAAATATAACCATTATCAACAAGATTAGATGAGAAACCTACCTCAATATTAACGTGAGGAATAAAAAACATTACATGGAAATTTTTAGAAGAGTTCAATAAATATACATATTCAACAACAACTAGTGTCATAAATCCTAAAGTCATAAACAATATACGGATTGTTAGATTTGAGATAGATCACTATAGAAACAACAGCAAGAAATTGAGATAATATCAAAGCCACAAGATGCATTAGAATATGATATATCATCTGAGGATGAAAGATGTGAGGTAGAATAAATGGAACTATGAAATAGAAATAACAACGCTTGCAATTAATACTAATAATCGTGGTTTATTCTAAAAGATATTGGAATTATTATAATTCCTTAACAACAAAAACAATATTTATAATTAACATAAATATATTACGGTACAATTTTAATAAATTGAGATTATAATTAAAAGTTGGAATCATTAACATTAATAAAAAGGCTACATTAACCATTAAATTAAGAACATTCGAAAATATATTATAAAGTATAATAGCAAAAATCTATAGGTTGAATAATTCAAAATATTATAAATACAGGAGTATTTCAATACCTAGAATTTGTTTGATAATATTTTTATGAATAAGAATAAATAATTAAATTAATTTATTTGATCTCACTTATAGAACGAGGACAGCGGTTCGTGAAGCAAGTTTGACCTAAAAAGAAGGTAATTAGAGACTTATTTTTATATAAAATGATAATAATAAACAATTGAATAATAGATGACAGTATTAAAAATTTCGCAAATAGAAGTTAATGAAGAAACACAGCAATGGTGGTTTGTCGAACCATATGATGAAATCTTTCAAGAATATAACAGTATTGATGGTTATCCTGTGCATATAATAGATAAAGTAGAAGAAATAATTTCACAAAAAATTAAAAATAAGAAAGTAAAAGTTAGCGTATTTGCATATAAAGATACAATAGGCAGTTATGATATATCAGATTGACAATTACCAATTCTTAAAATAGTGAAGTTTTTCTGCATAGATAAATTAAACTCTTTAAAATCATTAGGTTTGCAATCTTTCTAACATTGTTTTTCTTCTATATTGTTGTTAGAAATTATAATTATGTAATTTACTCTACATTAAAAAAGAAATGACGTTATATTAAATGTAAATTGAAACAAATTTTTTTGTTATATTCTATTTAACATTATTTTCTATTGGATATAATTGAATATTCTTTCATAAATATTATTTCTAAAACTATATTGATAATTGATAGGCTATATATTCGGATTATCGCATTGAATTTTAAGTCAAAATTGACCTCAAAGGGTTTTCCATCGATGTACTTACCTCATTATAGCTCATTGATGTAATTAATAACTAATAGTATTCACAATATTGAAATTTAACGGTGGTTCGGATTAGTTAAATGGGTATAGGGAGGAAATTATTTAATGAAATTGATAAACCTATTGGATATAAAAAAGTATATGAAAATTCTTATGGATTAGAAATTGAAGCAAGTTGGGATGGGATAATAAAAGGGTACAATGGTTTTCCTGATGGAAAGAATGTAGGTTCAGGCAAATCATTTGAAGGGAAAAATGGAATAATTATTTCAAATTGGGAAGGTGTATTTACTACCAATGAAGAGGAGCAATTAACATTTAAAGGGCTAGATATGAATAAGATGGGAAAATTTGTGGTTCTTAGAACATATTCGACTAATTCTAAAAAATTGTCTTGGATTAATGGATTAGTGTGTCTATTGGAAGGTATATTTAATAAAAATGAGAAGGAATTTAGAAGCACAGGTTATGAATGGATATTTTAAATATAGTTAAATATAGTTGTTTTATTAAATCATTTTT
>JAATVK010000126.1 GCA_014523485.1 Nitrososphaerales archaeon TH5894 | reverse complement strand
CAGTATCTTCAAATGGAAAAGAATGGAATAAAACTTTCAAAGTCTTTCATTTTAGAGCTAATCTTGATGCTATTCAAGTTTTGAATTCTGCCTCTATTGACTATGTATCTCTAGCAAATAATCATATACTAGATTACGATGTTGAAGGGTTACTTGATACACTGGATATATTGGACAAGAATAATATCTCTCATTCTGGTGCAGGTAGAAATTTGAAAGAAGCAATCAAACCAGCTATTATAGAAAAAAAATTAAAACCAAGTACAAGTAATAATCAGAACTATTATTATAATGTTGACAAAAAAGAAGTCAATAATAATAATGATGATAATCTCAAAAATACTATGAGAATTGGATTAATTTCTTTAACTGATAATGAGCCAGGATGGGAAGCAAAAGATGACTTTGCTGGAATAAACTATATTCCAATAACATTAGAGCCAGATAGATATTATTATAGACTTCAAAATTATATTGAAAAAGCTAAAAAACAATCCGATTTAGTTATTGTTTCTTCTCATGTAGGACCACATTTCAGAGAAACACCTTCTATGAAATATGTAAATTTTGCACATAAAATAATAGATTTGGGTGCTGATATTTATTGGGGACATAGCAACCATATGCCACAAGGAATCGAGCTTTATAAACACAATAATAATAATAAAATAATTCTATATGATTGTGGAGATTTTATAGATGACTATGCTATAGATTCCAATTATAGAAATGACTTATCTTTTATTTTTCTATTGCATTTTTTCATGGATAGGAATTCTAAATTATCAAATAATGATAGCAATAATGGTAATATATTGTTACAAAACAGTATGATTGAACTTATTCCTACAAAAATAACTAATTTTATGGTTAATACTATTGCAGTAGATGATAATGATGCAGATCTAATAATAAACAGAATGGCTAAAAAATGTTCATTATTAGGGACAAAATATTTTATAGATCATAAGGAAAAGAGAATAAAAATCTTCCTATAATAAAAGAAAGCTAACTAGTATTAAATTCTATATTTACAAAAAATCAGAATGTATTATTATTTTACTATTCTCAATAACATATTAGAGTCGAAATATTGGAGGCAATTTTTAATATGATTCCAACTATTTAAAGAATATTATTGGGATGTTTTAAATCTAAAGTGATGCAGGGGAATTTAATTTATTATTATATATCATAACATTTGTTTAGTTATTTAAAAATTTATCTATAGAAAATAAAACTATGAGTAATAATGTTTGTGATCTATATATATCAATGAATTTACTAATTTTAAAACCAATGATATTACAATATGACATTGAAGACCTTACAAGTCTCTTAATGCTACTTGCATATAGAATTGTCTTCTAAATTTTAACCATTGATTATAATACTTGGAGATTGAAGAAGAAAAGAGAATAGGAAAAAAATAAAGAAACGGCTTAATACTAAGATTCCATGTTTTTAGTTTAAATAAAACGGGAATGAAACCAAGATTCAAAAAAGATAATATTCCTAGATTAGTAAATCGTTTCATTAAAGTATATCCAGAAGATGAGCCCCCGTTTTATTATCTTCTATGTGATGTTGAGACGGGCTTGGTATATGAATCAAATGGGGAGAAGCAAATGTGTAAAGAACACAAGATACAGATAAAATATAATGTGGATACTCATAGCTTTTATTGTCTTGACACAATAAGAGAATAAATCTGTCTGTTTTTTACTCATTCAGAAAAGGTTATTCAAGAATTTGAGGTCGTATTAAATGAAAAATTTTTAGAGAATTAGAAAATTGTGTTAAAAAAGGTGAGATACATCTCCAGTATTCTATGTATAAGCTTATCTACTGATTTTGATGACAATTCAATTTAAAAATTATTTGAATATACCGTTTGGTACTGAGAACTAATAGTGAAATATTTCTACTACTACTACTATTTATAAATAGATGAATTAAGTTTTCAAAATCTAGATATATTATCTATTTTTTTATCTATTTAGGTCTGTCTAAAAGTCGATAAACTGAAAATATCTCTTCCTTTTATTTATATTATTATTTATAGATTCGACAGGGTTTCCTTTTATTGGAATAGCATATTTACATTGATTGCAACAATTATCACTATCAAGATTCCAAGACAATATATTATATCCATAACGTTTTACCACAACATTATTGCATTCTGGACAATATGTGTTCTCTAATAAATGTCCAGGAACATTGCCTAAATATGTAAATCTTAAACCTTCTTCTTTTGCAATTACATAGTGTTTTTCTAATATATCAATAGGAGTAGATTCAAATTCCATCATTTTATAATCTGGGTGAAATCTTAGAAAATGTATTGGAGTGTCTGGTCCCAATTCATCATATATGAATTTACATAGTTTTCTAGCTGCTTCTAAATTATCTCCTACTTGTGGAACAATAAGATCCGTAATTTCAATATGAATATTTGTCTTTTCTTTTATTTGTTTAATTGATTCAAAAACAGGTTTGGAATTTGGAATTCCAATGTATTGTCGAACAAATTTCTCTTCACCGCTTCCTTTGAAATCTACTGTAATACAATCAAGAAATTGGCTCATCATATCAATAGATTGAGGTGTATCATAGCCATTTGAGACAAATATATTGAATAATCCTTTTTTATGAGCTTCGATGCCACAGTCTTTTGCAAATTCAATAAAGATGGAAGGCTCGTTATACGTATAGGCAATACCTTGTGCCCCATAATTTATGGCAGTCTTAACAACCAGATTAGGAGTCATTTCTGTTCCCTCTATTTTTCTTCTTTGAGATATATCATAATTTTGACAATATTTACATAGCCAATTGCATCCAGTGGTAGCAATTGAATATATATTACTTCCAGGCATATAATGTGTAACTGGCTTCTTTTCTATGGGATCAATATGTCCTGCAATTATCCTACCATATGCATACAATTGGAGCCTTCCCTTTTCTACTCCTCTAATACCACAAAGACCATCTTTGCCTTCCGGTATCTCACAGTATCGGGCACAAGCTGTACATTTTATTCTACCATTTGGTAGTTTTATGAATAATTCTGCTTCTTTTCCTAAGCAATGATTATTTAATTGCAATAATATTATATTTACATTTCAACATTATAAGAGTACTTAAATTTTTAATAACAGTTATGAAATGTTTTGAAATTCTTCTTTAATTTGTGTTTATTGCAAAAATAGATGAATCCTTTAAATCAGGATTTAAATCCTGTCTTGTCAATAAAGTTCTGACATTTTTTTAGATGTTTCTGAACCTTTGCCGAATAACCATGTGGACTGTTCTAGTCTCTATTCCGGCTATCTAGATATTTTATAAATTTTATATTAATACTGCTAAACAATGCATGATAAAAATAAATCTAATTTAGCTATTATCATTCCTTTGTTTTGAAGTAATTTTATAAATATTTTTTTACTCTTTTTTCTATAATCTTAATTAAATATATTGATATAGATATAATATGCCAAGAGGCGTCAAGAAGGGAGTAAACACAAAAAAATTTGATAGATGTGTTGAAAAAGTGAAAGGAAAATCAGGAAAGAAAGTCAATCCATATGCAGTATGTAATGCTAGTTTGAGTGGAAAATCAAAAAAGAAAAAAGACTAGTTAAAGAGTTTAATTATGTTATAAAATTGATTTTTCAAAAATATTTATTAGTTCAGTTATTGCAGAAAGGCTCAAAATATAATTTTAATAATTTCTTAATGTAATTTATGTTAGATTAAACTGATTATGAGATTTCTGATGTAACTACAACAAATAACCATTATATAATATATTACCTATACTTAGTAACACAATGATTAAGAATAATCCTTTTTATTACAAAGAAATAGGACATACTATGCTACTACTAGATTTAATACTCTTTGTTTTTCACTCTTTATTGATTTCACGGTTAATATATAATCATAATATTTGTAAAATCGAAATTAATGGGGCCATCATAGAAAAAGAAGGTTAAATAACCATGTCAATGAATCATAAAAAAGATTCATCACAAAATGATACTTCAATTCGGGAATTGCCAGCAGAGGAACCTCTAGGTGTATTAGAACCTGTCGCCTACTTTTACGGAGCTATGCCAACTGGCGTGAGTGTGTCACAACAGGGACGTATTTTCGTCAACTTTCCAAAGTGGGGTGATGATGTACAATTTACGGTCGCTGAGATGAAGAATGGTAAGGCGGTTGCCTATCCTGATGAATCATTTAATCAAACAGATCCAGATGATCCTGCTAAGGCACTGGTATCAGTACAATCAGTAGTTGTCGATCCTGTTGATCGTCTATGGATTCTTGATACCGGTAGTCCCCTTTTCCAACCAACTGAATATGGAGGTCCTAAGATGATCTGTGTCGATTTAACCAATAATAAGGTCGTCAAGAAGATTCTCTTCCCTCAAGACGTGGCTTTGCCCACGACTTACCTAAATGATGTACGTTTTGACTTAAGACGTGGTAACGAAGGTATGGCGTTTATCACCGACTCATCCCAAAATGGACCAAATGGAATTATCGTTGTGGACTTGGCATCCGGCGAGAGTTGGCGTCACCTACATGACCATCCCTCGACTAAAGCAGAGGGATTACAAACCTTTCTTCCGATTGTTGAAGGAAGGCCTTTTCTGCAGCATCAGCCGGATGGAACAGTAAAGCAGGGTGCTAGCATGGGCACTGATGGGATTGCAATAAACGCTGATGGTTCTCGTCTATATTATTGTCCGCTTGGAAGTCGTAAGCTTTACAGTGTGGACATCGATGCGCTAGCAGATCGATCTCATGAAACGAAAAAAGTCGCCGATACAGTGGCTGATGAGGGAGATAAGGGAGGAGCTTCTGATGGACTAGAATCGGATGCAACAGGTTATATTTATTCTACAAACTATGAGCACAATTCTATTCTACGTCGTAATCCTGATAATAGGCAATGGGAAACAGTAGTGCATGACCCGCGTCTCTTATGGCCTGATACACTTTCGGTAGCCTTGGATGGATACCTATATGTTACGGCCAACCAGTTACATCGCCAAGCACGCTACCAAAAAGGACAGGACCTTCGCCGTAAACCCTACACTTTGTTCCGAGTCCTTATTGACACTTCACCAGTCCTCTTGCGCTAAGACAATAGGTATATTACTATATTAAGATAAAGAAAATTATAATTATTAATTCCTAATTCTTAATATGCATTAATTTAGTAAATAAAAAAATTATAAATTTAATAATCTAAAACTAATAACCTTAGTGAGCGAACTAAGGGTGGTGAATAGTCAACTGCTTGATACGGTAAAACATTCCCTTTTAGTAAAAATAAATGTGACTTTTTACACTCTATTATAAGATTGCAAATAACCCTGTCAAAAGTTATTTTTAGAAAAATTTTTTATACTTTGCATGATGTTTGAAAAATAATAATACTAATGCTAAATAATCATAATTTTACTAAATTTCGTAGTAAGTTGACTATAGTTATTATAACATTTTTTATATCTACTATTTTTTTAATGCCATTTAAAGAATCTCATAGCATAGATGATAGTTTAAAGATTACACACGGTGTTGCTAGTGGAGATGTAACAAAAAATAGTACTATAATCTGGTCAAAATCAAATACACAATCCATTATGAACGTGTCATATAATAAATCCAATGATCTTTTAAATAATTTTTCTAATATTGTTTTAAAAACTTTGGTTAATTCCTCAACAGATTTTGCAGGACATGTGAAATTGATTAATTTAAAATCCAATACAACTTATTATTACAAAGTATGGTTTGCAGATCTCAATAATTCATCACTGAAATCTGATTATAAAACTGGTAAATTTACAACATCTCCTAATGAAAACGAGCTAACACAAATAGATTTTGTGATTGCAGGGGATTTAGGTGGAGGGACTTTATGCAGACAACAAGAAATTGGATATTCTATTTTTTCAATAATAAAATTAACAGCACCTGATTTTTTTATTTTTAATGGAGATCAAATTTATGCAGATGGAACTTGTAATGATTTAACAGATTTAGTTAAAAATAATTATACATATTGGCAAAATATAGAGGAAAATTTTAAACGAGTAAATGATATAGACTGGAATGATCAAGATGAATTAAATAAAACATTTTTGCAACATTGGGAATACAACAGATATGATTCACACATACAGAATTTTCTTAACGATACATCAATGTATTCACAATTAGATGATCATGAAGTGATTGATAATTATGGAAATTGGTCTTTTTATGAGGTATCTAAAGATCCAAATGAAAGAAACAAAAGTGGTTATCCTAATTTAGTTAAGACTGGAGTTAAATACTTCTTTGAATTTTCTCCCATTGAAAAAAATAAAGAAAGACCAGACCAAATATACAGAATGTTTCAATGGGGAAAAAATCTTGATTTATTCTTATTAGATACACATTCATATCGTAGTATAAATACACTACAAGACACTATCCAGAACAATAAAACATTATACGGAACACAACAACTTGATTGGTTAAAAAACAAGCTTTTGTCATCTAATGCTACTTGGAAAATAATATCTAATCCTATCCCTATTACTATTCCTGATTGTATTGGGTATATGCAGGCTTGCAATAATTGGGCAACTAATAATGCTTCAAATACTCTAACATTTACTAATGAAAGAAATCAATTTCTAAAGTTTCTAGATGAAAGAAACATTAAAAATGTTATCTTTCTTACAACTGATGTACATTATGCTTCAACAGTAAAAGTATCTCAAGACTTTGATAGAGATGGAGATATATTTACATTTTACGAAATGACTAATGGCCCATTAAGTGCATATACAAGTGATAAACCATATCCTCTAGATCCTACAATTAATGCCACGTACATATACAGTGAAAGTGCCCTTTTTAATTTTGGTCACGTTAAAATAGAAAAAGAAAAAGATGGTAAATATCATTTTATTTATGATGTTATTGATTCTAATAATAGAATACGACCAAATTCGACTATAAATCTTATTCCTAAATAAGATACATCTCAATACATAATAGTTTTATAAAAAAATTAAATATAAAATTAGAATTAAGTATTAGAAGCGCTAAGGAGAAAAGAAAAAAAGGAAACGAATTATATAACAAGAAATATCTATTTCAATACTGATTTTTTGAATATATATCATCAAGAATTCTAAATGAGAATAATACAATCAAATACTTATCAAAAGATGTCTAAATGGATGTAACTAAAATTAGAAAATTATCTAATTATTTAGATATTTCTTATATTCAATAGAGATACAAGAATAGTATATATTTTATAATAATAGTAATTGAGAATTAAATAGATAATCTTAATATATTTTGTATTAATCTAATATTTTGTTGAAGTCAAATAAAAAATTGTTAATGGTGGATAAAATAAGAAATGAAATCTGCTAAAATTATTGAGATTAAGCGACCTCTTCAAATACAAGAAAATAAAACTCCAAAACCCAAAGGCTCTCAAGTGTTGGTAAAAGTTCAATCATCTGGAGTTTGCCATAGTGATATTCACTTATGGGAGGGAGGATATGAAGGTCCGCAAGGACAATTTTTGAAAACTACCGATAGAGGAGTAAAATACCCTTTAACGCCAGGACATGAAATTGCTGGGGTAATAGATAGCCTAGGCGACCAGACAGAAGGGTTTGCAAAGAATGAAAAAGTTCTTGTGTTTCCATGGATTGGGGAAGGACTATGTCCTGCATGCAGAACAGGAGAAGAAAATCTTTGTGATAAACCAAGGTCCTTAGGAATTTATACTGACGGAGGATATGCAGATTATGTTTTAGTACCAAGTTACAAATACTTAGTTAAACTTGGAGATGAAATAGATACTGATACAAGTGCTCCTTTATCATGTTCTGCACTTACAGCATATGGTGCTGTAAAGAATGGTAATCTGAAACCTAATGATAATGTAGTAATTGTTGGGACGGGAGGACTTGGATTGATGGCCATACAATTAGCAAAGGCAATAACAGGTTCAAGAATAATTGCGTTAGATAGAGATGATAAAAAGCTTAAAGCAGCAAAGGAAAATGGTGCAGACGATATTATCAATTCAAAAAAGGAAGATGCTGTGAAAGCAGTTATGGAATTAACTGGGAGAATGGGAGCTGATGCAGTAATTGATTTTGTTAATGCTTCCTCAACAGTAGAAACTGATATGAATTTTCTTAGAAGAAGAGCAAAAGTGGTATTAGTTGGACTTTTTGGTGGTGAATTAAAATTGAATCTAATTTCAATGCCCACTAGATCGTACAAATTAATTGGATCTTATACTGGAAGTATCAATGATTTAATAGAACTTGTTTCATTGGCAAAAAGAGACATAATAAAACCGATTATCTCTAATAAATTCAAACTTGAGGAGGCTACAAAAGCATTAAAAATGTTAAATGATGGTAAAATTCTTGCTCGAGGTGTAATAAACCCTTGACAAACTCTCCTGAATTAATAACCATAAATCCTACAACAGAGAAAATTCTCAAAAAATATACTATAATGACCAAAGAAAATGTAAGTTCGATTGTAAAGAAAGCCCGAGATATCTATAAAGAATGGGAAAAAGACTTGGACAAACGGATTGATTCTCTTTATCATGTTGCTCAAGAATTAAGAAAAAACAGAGAGGATCTTGCTAGAACAGCTACAAATGAAATGGGTAAAGCAATAAAAGAAGCAAGAGCTGAGATTGATAAATGTGCATGGGCTATTGAATATTTTGCAGATAACGGAAAGAACTTTATTCACGATGAATCTTTCAATACTGATGCAAGAAAGAGTATTATAAAATTTGAAGCATTGGGTGTTATAGGAAGTATAATGCCATGGAATTTTCCATATTGGCAGGCATTAAGATTTGCAGCGCCTTCGTTAATAGTAGGAAATACAATTGTATTAAAACCAGCTAGTGCTACAATGCAATGTGGAATAGAAATTGAAAAAACCTTTGATAAAGCTGGATTATCTGAAGGCATTTTTAACACAGTAATAGGAGACTCTAGTGTTGCAGAAATACTTGTAGATTCAGATGTAAATGCTGTTACATTTACTGGAAGTGTTCCTGTCGGTGCTAAAGTTGCACAGAGAGCAACCTCACAACTAAAGAAAACTGTACTTGAACTAGGTGGAAGCGATCCTTTTATTGTATGTGCAGACGCCGATATAGAGAAAGCGTCAACAGGAGCAGTAAAAGGACGTTTTATTAATTGTGGTCAAAGTTGTATTGCGTCAAAAAGATTTATTGTAATAAAGATTATTGCAAAGGAGTTTATTGAAAAGTTTATTCAAAAAACTGAGAACCTTAAGGTTGGCGATCCTTCTTTGGATGATACTGATATAGGACCACTTGTAAATGCAAAGGCATTACAGACAATAGATTCACAAGTTGAAGACTCGATTAAGGAAGGAGCGGAAGTCCTTACGGGTGGAGAACAAATAGTAGGAAGTAAAGGTTATTTTTACAAGCCGACTGTTCTTGGCAATATTACTCCAACTATGCGTATAGTAAATGAGGAAGTTTTTGGCCCAGTTGCTCCTATTCTTATTGCTGACAATGAAAAAGAAGCTATAAAACTTGCAAATGGCTCTGAATTCGGTCTGGGAGCTAGTATTTGGACAGAAGACCTTGAAAATGCAGAATTATTATCTAGTAACGTAAAGTCAGGTATAGTAGCTGTCAATAATGTTGTAGTTTCAGATCCTAGGGTTCCATTTGGCGGTATTAAAAAAAGTGGATTTGGAAGAGAACTTTCAAGATATGGTATGCTAGAATTTGTAAATATTAAATCAATTAGACTTTATGACCAGTTAATACATGAACACTATGTAGAATGATAATCTTAAGGATGCTATTACTAGATATACTAATGCATTATTTTTTAATAAATAGATAATGATCTTTAAGATTAAGCTTTAGTGCTAGCTATATAGAATAATTGCAAGTAAAAAACTATCTTAAAATATAGAATACAAATTTGATGTACGGCTTCACAATATATAACAAAAACAAGATCAACAACAACAATTGAAAATATTGGTAAAGCAGCTGAAAATACAATTGTAAGAATAATAACAACAATACACCAAACAATAAATATAAAAAAACTGAACTGACTGCTAATATAATAAAGGCCTAACTTCCTGAAGATTAACTAAATGATATCTAGAGAAAGTCTGACAATTATGAGAATAATAAAATAATCTTAAAGATTAATAATAATTTCCTTCAACTAATCAGTTAAGCATACTCACTGTGGATACAGCTAACTATTTTAAAATTATAATATATTTTAATTATGTTCACTATACTTAATTATTATGTTCACTATACTTAATTATTATGAGATATGAAGATAATTCTTACGATATTTCTATTGAGGATGTTTCAGAAGAATTAGATGATCATTTTAAGAATTTTGGCAAATATGCTAGTGATGTAAATTATAATCTATATGGATATTGCAATTTTTGTAATTCACGAATAGATGAATTTGGTTACTGTGCCTGTATAGGTGGATCACCAGACTGATGTCTTTTCATAACAATAATTGGCTAGATTAAAAAAGAATCTTCTAAAATAGTAGATTGTAACTTACAATCTTTACTTCTAGAACATTTACTATTTGCTTGTTTAAAGCCACTGCTTTCTTAAGTATAAATAAATAGATTCTATTAATTGAGAAAAGAAAAGGATAAATGATATACTTATTTTTCCAGAAAAAGTAAAAGGAGTTGGCAATTTTATTTCTTTTGATTTTCTGAATATTCCCATAAATTGAAATATTCTAACCTTTTTGTTTGTATCCCAAAATTATCTATGATACAGAAATATATTAGAATTCCTCCGGATAGAGGTGATATATTATTTTTTTCGAGATAAAGTAATACAAAATTTTATTATAATTATACTGAATTAGTAGTTCAAAAGAACTACTAGCGCAAAATATTGTAGGCGGCTTTGTCATTGTTGTCATAGATAGTTTGGACAATCTGCCTTAAGACCTAATACAAAAAATTTAGGCTATGACAATAATTCTAGTAATAAAAACAAACTGATCTCTAATTATAAAGATTTATTATTAATTTGATTACAATACGGTGAGCAATAGACAATCAATTAATGTAATCTTCATTTCTGCTTGCTTCATAAATATTTATTACTATGGTTTTATTCTACTTCCTCTTCTTTTTATATTGAAGAATGCTAGGATAAATTGTATCAAATAATTATATACTTTATAGGTGTTAATTACCTACAGAATCAGGGATGTAAATCCTGGAAACTGTATAGATGTTAGATATATGTGTTAAACATTATCTTAGCATCTATCTATCTATCTATATATTTATAACATTAACTAAGGAAACAAAGCAATACGAAAAACAAGGCTAAATTATCTTCAAATATTTATTATTAGATAGATCATTAGATGTGAATTAATATGAATATAATAGAAAATAAAATTAAATTATTTTTTAAATAATTGTTCTGCCTTATCTAGATTTGTTTTTATATTGTTATGTAAAGTAGTGATTTCTTCGATAGGTTTTTTATCTTCAATTGCGCTTGCTAAATCTTCTCTTATCATTATTTCTGTTTGTTCCATTAGATCTTGATCTAATTCCTTAAGAGGGTCTTCAATATATTCATAATTGTCGATATATGCAATATCTACTAATTCAGAAGCACCAGTAGAATTTCCTGCATTTAATTCTGTTATTGATTTCTGTAACAAATTCTTGATATTTGTTAAAATTGTTAATGGATCATTTTCTTCATTTTCTTCTTGTGCATTAATCTGATATGGGTATATAATTGCAACAACTACTAAAATTATAGAACTTATTGTATATAATGCTTGTTTTGAACTTATCATCTATTTTCTTACTAAAATTTAAAGATATAAATTATTAATTGTTTCTCAACTTTGAGAATTATATTTTCCCGTAGCATACCATCACATATATTAATGATTTTGTAACTATAGCTATTTCTCAAGAATCATCTTTAGAATTTTAGTCAAATTTTGTGAATTTTTTAAGATAATTAATTATAATTGTAAAATGTAAATATCAGACCAGTTAGTAATAATAATAGTAATATTATTGAAATTAAGCTTATTACATTGAATGTAAAAAAATATACTTATAATTAATAGCAATTTTAGACTTGTTTTTAATTTATTCAATCTTTATACTAACAATAAAGAATTTCTTATTTTATCTTCAACAACAGTATAAGTTAGAAAATAGTATAATTTAATCTCCCAGAGTCTAAAATAAATATCGTTCGTTTTAATTATTTAGTAAAATTATCAAAATTGAATATTATAAAAAAGTTTAATACAAACATTTCCTATAGAATATTATATATGATTAATTTCATACGCTATCTTGAATTAAAATGGAAAAAAAGAGACAAGTCTAGTTCAATTCCTAGTAATTGATTTTTTTTAGTCACTTCATTATTCTGGATCATTATGACTAATTTAATAACTTGAAAGTTGGAATTTGTTTGTCATAGTGGTAGGTCATTTATAACTTAAGATTTTTTAACTTCAAAATTATCGAGTATTTTATCATTATTTGTGAGAAATTCTCCAACTATCGTCTTTCCATTATTTTCTAATTTCAGATTAAGAAAGCCATATTTTTCTTTTTGTATGACAAAATAATCCTCTTTCTCCTTAATCTGTTGTAGTTCATCACCTGCAGTGCCTACAGTTAAATATATGATTCCATTTGTGTTTTCATAAATGGATTTCGAATCCTCATCATCGTCCTCTGTAAGTTCAAACATTGAATCTTGGTCTTTTGTTTCAAGTCCTACTACTTCATTGTATGACATTGGATATGTTCTCTCATAGTATTGGTTATGGCCAGATATTACTAAATCGACACCATATTTTTCAAATAAAGGTAAAAAAATATTCTTAATACGCTCTGATTCTTCCATATCAGCATTTGTTGAATATAGAGGTTTATGTTGATGAACTATTATCCAATTAATACTAGAATTTGTTGATGCTTTCTTCAAATCACTTTTAATAAATTTATATTGTTTGCTACCTTCTTCGTAAGGATGTTCCGTTGATAAACTGATGAAATGAATATTTTTAAAGTTATGTGAGTAATATGGACTTTTCAAATTGTGGTTTTTAATAATTTGTTTGTATATTTTAGAAAATTCAGCATCATGATTACCTATTGCGATTTTTAATTTATCTTTGATAGGCTCTGACATTTTAATCCAACATTTAGCAGATTTTTCATCTTTAACATGGTCTCCAGTTGTAATTATCAATTCAGGCTGAACAGAAATAATATTTTCGATAGTGTCTTCTGTTTCATCATTGCAATAATAATCCCCAGCAGCAATTATATTGATATCATTTTGTTCACTAAATTGAGAGTCTGACTTTTGACCAAATATTATTAGATTATTAATATTTAATGAAAAAAATAATAATAATAATGAGAAAAATGAAATTTGGTAAATATAATTAAAAATTCTATGTTTATAACAGATAAAATCATTATTATTGTTTAACACATTTGTTCGGAATTATCTTTTTTTCTTGACATTTAATAAATACTGGGATTGATTCTCACTTTTGAGAATAAGATATAATATATTAATTGTTTATTTAGCTCATTGTCAATTTTAATTTTTATCGAATTTAACAAAATTGTTAATTATTTTATTTCTATTTTAAGATACTTAAATTTTTCATAGATTGAAATAATTAGTTATTATATTCAGAATATGACTTATGACTTAATGCTTTGCCAAATAGTTTTTGGATCCTAACGATCTCATTTATTTTAAATGACAAATATATTTAATAATTCTTAAATTCTCATTAGCTGCTTTGAATATATGTTTTTTCTCAATATTTATAAAACACTATATTTAAAAGATTACTAACTAGTGTTTTTTAATTAATTTTAATCATAGTAATAAAGTTCATAGTCATTTATTGCTTATTTATGATTAGCAAAATTGAATAGATTTTCTTGTAATAAATATTGATAATAAATAACTATATAATAGAACAAAACTAGTAAAATAAATACGGCAAAATATTAGAAAATTAGTAGAAATCTCATATTAATTTAAACTATTAACAAACCATCTAGGATAAAGCTATCATAGTTAGATGGCTAGTTCCATCTCCAATTTTTTAGGTCTGACTATGACAATGATTGACTTGGGTCTCGAATTATTAAATAACTTAAAATACAAAATAAAGTATGCGTTCTAAAATCAATTGGAATGATGTTATTAAAAAAGAAGCAAGAGGTAATAATGATGAACATTTTGGTCAAATCCAAGATCTTCAAGGTAACTATATACTAGTACAAAGAGAAATAACTAATAAAGAAAAGTTCTACATTCCAAAAGAACAAGCAGAAAGTTATGATGGTGATGTATTAAAATTCAAATTCTCTGAACGAGAATTGAGTAAATATCAAGATGAACCATCTTGTCAAAACACTGAAATTAATACTAACAAAATAGGAGAAGAAATAACTGTTCAAGATGCAGATTTTAAGAACAAGACAAAAGCAGTGAAAAATAAAAAAGACGTAACTGTCAAATCACCATCCCATTAAACGAAGAAAGATTAAATGTATATGAAGTATCCAAGAAAAAGAAAAAACCCGTTAAAGAATCTAAAACAATAGAAGTTCCATTAACAAGTAAAGAATTAAGCTTGAAAAAACCTCCAATTGCTGGAACAAACACACAAAATCCAGTACAACCCTCATAAAATACCATTAACGAGAAGAAGTTAAAAAATACCATATATTGAAGATGAGACTAAAAAAGAAGCATTATTTAAAAAACAGATAATAATAATAAGATCTATGTCTGAAAAATAAGTTACCTTATAAGTTTGTAAGAATAGAAAATATAAAAATAAGATTAAAAAATAAAAAATAAAAATTTTATAAATAGTCTTTAATAACTACTTTGAAAATAATAATATGAATTAAAAGAGAAAATGGTAGTCGATATGAATAAAGAAAGGAAATTAATGATTGATATAAATTAAGTATTACTATATAAATAGTAAAACATATATGAAAATTTCAGAATTATGTAAAATGATTGAAGATTCGATTCATTATGGAAAATATCCATTACAAGATAAACAACAGAAACATTGGACAAATTTAGTAGAAGTTATAAACAGATCAGATTCTGAAGATCTAAAAAGCAGTGACATCAAAATAGAAATCAGAATACAAAATCTCTACACCATAAACAATTATGTACCTAATATTCAACATCTACCAGGAGTAATTGAAATAGATGTTTTGGATTCTGTTAAAATGTTATGTAGACGCTTAGAAAGAGTAGTAGTAGATAGGTCTGGCAATATTTATCCCAAGGATATGAAAATGTCCACTGAGAGGTTACATAAAAATAAAGATCAAAATAATTAAAGAACAAAAAGATAATAACTGGCCGAATAATTATTTCTATTTAAACTTGTTATCTGATAAGAATGTCAATAACTTCTGATAAATAATAGCTGTTTTCTCTACAAATGGGGAATGACCTGCATCGTCAATCACCAAAAGTTTAGCCTCTTTGAGAATTTGTCCAAACTTGTAAATATGATCTACAGGTATAAGATTATCTTTTTTACCCCATATTATTAAGCAAGGAATGTTTTGAATTTGTTTTAACTTCTCCAAATTAATCGAAGTTGTTGTACTATTTCTGAAAGCAGATTCAAAGGCATGCTTTGCTCCAGGTTTTTCAATTACTGAAATAAAGATATCTACAATAATTGGTAGTAATCTTGATGGTATTGCTAATAAATTTTCAAATACCTTTTTCACTTTACCGTATCTTAAATTAGGATCAGTTTCCATTGCTGCATCAAGATATTGTTCTAGTAATGGTGTAGGTTTATCCAACATGCCTGATGAATCTATCAATACAAGTTTTTCAATATGTTCTCTGTTCATTATTGCATATTCTATTGCTATATATCCTCCTAAAGAATGACCTATTAGTGTTATTTTATCGTGATCTTTGATTCCAATCTGTCGAAGAAAATTTTTTATGAATTGAGCAAAATAGCTTATTGTATAATTTAATTCAGGTTTATCGCTTTCACCAAATCCTATTAAATCAACAGCTATGGTATGGAAATGTTCTGATAACGCTTGTGGAATATCCCTCCATACAATAGGAGACGAACCAAGACCATGAATAAATAGGATATGTTTTTGTTTATCTTTTCCATATTCATCGTATCTTATTTTAAATCCTTCTTGTAAATCAATGTACATTTATAAAATATACATAATAGGAATTTGGTTAATATAATTGATTGGTAAAAGAGAAAAAATATACTTAAAAAGAATATTTTTCATTGGTATTTACAGTTATAGAATTCTAATAATCAAATATTTAATAAGAAGGCGTAAAAGTGTTTTTCCCATTTATTATCCTATCTATAACAACATATGTATATTGAATTTCTGATTCTCATATAGTTTCATTTTTTTGTATGTACATTTTATAATTATAATATAGTTTAATATAGTTTAATAGCATTCTTAATATGGAGTCCCTTTGCCTCTTTGGTTTTTGAATGCTTCTATATACCATTCGAATTCTTCAATAAATCGTAGTACTCTTTTCTCATAGAGTTGATCTCTTAGTTTACCATCATCATCAAATACATCTTGAACTTTGGATATTGAAAAGGAGGAGGAAATTGATGGAGCTCCTAATTCTGCAAATATCAATCTAAGATGTTGGACAGCATTAACTCCACCGAATCCACCAACAGAATATGATACAATTGCAGAAGGTTTAAAATAATATTCCTCTAAAAAATAATCAAGTGTGTTTTTCATTGCTGCGGATGTACTATGATTATATTCTGGCGTTATAGGCATATAACCATCTGCTTCGACAATTTGATTTCTTAATTGTTTTAAATTTTCTGATGGATTTGTAATTTCCTTATACATTTTATCTAAAAGAGGTAAATTAAGTTTAAGTGGGTCTATAAAATAGATAATATGACCTCGATTTTTCAATTTTTCTTCCATCCAACGAGCGACTTTAATACCTTGACGATTTTGCCTTACTGATCCAACTATAATAGCTATATTAGCCAACTTACTATTCTTTATTTTTACAATTTTTAACTTTTTATATAAAAATTAATTATGATTCAAGAGAAAAAAGTTATTTTATTCTAACAAAGAGATAGATTGATGATAGTAGGATCATAGATATAGATTATTTTAAATAAAATAATTACAAGACAAGGATACAGAAACACCTTATACAATTACAATTCATATCTAATGAGGTTATTACAAAGAGTAGGATATAAGATACACTTGAAGTGTTTATTACAGCTATTCTAAGATGTTATCAATATAATTTTAATAGTCATCTTATTGTCAAATAATAAAATCTTAAATTTCAATACGCAAATGCCAATTAAATGTTATACTATGGATCCCAGTCTCTGTTTTGACAATGACACTTTTAGTGAGCCTCTATATTTAAATTAAAAAAATTATTATATATTAACCCCTTGATAATTTTCAAAATTACATTATTCATATTGTTAGCATCCACTTTATCATTGACATTAT
>JAATVK010000125.1 GCA_014523485.1 Nitrososphaerales archaeon TH5894 | reverse complement strand
TTTTAGTCCTCCCATAGTAAGACCATTGAATCCATAAACGATTTTTTTTCCTCCAAGTTCACAAAGTTCTACTTCACGAGAATCTCCTGGTTCAAATCTTATAGAAGTTCCTGCAGGAATATTTAATCTATATCCAAATGCTTGTTCCCGTGGAAAATCTAGAGCTTTGTTTACTTCAAAAAAGTGAGTATGTGATCCTACTTGACATGGTCTGTCACCAGTATTCTTAACAGTTATACTTACTGTTTTTTTGTTACCATTACAAATAATTGGTTCAGAAGATAAAATATATTCTCCTGGAATCACTTTAGGAGATACCTCCTTGCTTTTCCAAATTTTTTTTAATAATTTTATTCATTTTTATTCTCCTCTATTGAATTGGATCATGAACTGTAACTAATTTTGTTCCATCAGGAAAAGTCGCTTCTACTTGAACTGTATGTATCAATTCCGGTATTCCGTCCATAACGTCATCTCTAGATAAAACCTCCCTAGCTGACTTCATTAACTCTGCCACACTCTTTCCATCTCTAGCACCTTCAACAACAAAATTTGCTATATATGCCACAGATTCAGGATGATTAAGTTTAACACCCCTTTTTTTTCTACCTTCAGCAATTTGTGCTGCAGTCCAAATCATCATCTTATCAATTTCACGTGGAACTAACATCAAATTTCCAACTCACCTGAAATATTAGGGGATTTGGATTATTTTAAATTTCAAATTATTAAATTATATAAATGGATATATACAATCTATCTAATTAGCCGACGTCGGCAAATTACTCTATCAATGAAATTTCGACAGGCAAAATAGATTTCATCCAATAGGACATTTTATTAAATTCACCATTCTTTTTAATAGGGAGAGTGTATTCATATCTATTATTTTTTGTAAAAATTGTCATATAGTTTTTTGTAATAAAGGACCCGAACATGTTTCGTACTACAGAATTTGACCCTTTTTTTATAATGATTTTTAATATATCGTTATAGTTAATAATACATTCCAAATTTTGGTCATGTAGAATTTTTTCTATTTGTAGTTTTGCAGAATCTTTGATCTTAGATTGTTGTTTTTTCTTAGACAAGATCATGTAAGGAAATGGTCCTAGTCCTGCAACAAAACCTATTTCAAATATGCTCTTGATTATTGTTTTTCTTGTAATAATGATTCGTCTGGTAGTAAAATCAATTATAGAATTATATCCTAATCCGCCTTGTTTTTCAGAATTTAATCTAACCAAGAGTTCTTCATAATTATTGTCATTACACCATTCTATAAAATACAACAAATTGTCAACAATATTTTCATTATCTTTTTTATTGTGATTTAAAAAATCTAAAAATTTTTTAAAATCATCAAACTCCATTTCAAAAAATAAGTGATTGTTTAGAATAAGAACTTATGGCCTTGCCCATCCTATTCCCGCTGGTATATTTGCAAATCCCGAAATTCCAAGTAAGAAGACCCACGCTGTAAACACGAATGGTCCTGTTAATGCAGGTAAACCCCACGTTCCAAAAAATCGCTGCATGGCAGGCATTACAAAGCCGCATGCTACTGTAGCAAAGACTGCAATCAGAAAAGCTTGAGGAGTTAATGGAATGAAACTTGTTAATGCAATCATTACTAGAACTTGATTAAATCCATGTAATCCTGCTCGAGTTTCGGCAGTAGGAAGTTTCGTTAATATTGACATTGCCACACCTATGGCAGATCCTACAAGTGCCATTACGCCAGCCAAATATAGAGGTGAGAATTCATTCCATTGAGCAGTATATGCGTTGGTCCACCATGGTCTAGCTTGACCAGTTAATATTGGTGCAAGCTCAAATGCTAAAGTGAGCCCAACTACCCAAAAAACTCCTGTTTTCCAGTTTTCGACAAATGTTACTTGAGATACTCCTTTCAATGTCGCTTTCATGAATTCGCCTGCAGTCCATTTAAAGGTGGATTCTGTTATCTGAACTGGATTTCCACTACCTTTGATAAGTTCCTCGGTCTCGGGGGGTAGAGGTTCTGGCCAGATATCATGCCCAAACCGCTTGGTAGCATACATTAATGCCCATGTAGTAAAGATAAATGAGGAAGTAAACCCAGGGATTGCCCATGATTCTTGTAATCCATTAAGTATAAACAGATCACCCATAAGGTGGGCCATTGCCATCCAAACTACTGCAGTGACTGCAGCACCAAATACTGATATGAAAAAGGTTGCTTTGTTAGGTTTGGCAAAAGGTCCGGACCAGAAAGCCATACCAGTTAATATAGAGTTATACCCAAATAATCCAAATGCCACCAGTCCATATGGGGCACCAAGAAGAATTGCCATTCCCGCACCTATTAATCCAGATATCACCATCATTATACCAGCACTTCTTGACGCTAGAAATACTCCTGCAAGTATCAAGATTCCAGTAATTGGGGAGCTAAACAATGGAACCTCTGAAATTCCATTAAAGAGAATATAGAAAATGTCTAATCCAGGATTATTAGACACAAAATCTGCCACTACCATGATAATTCAAATTCATTATGTATTCTTTATTAATTTTTAAACCAAATATCTTTATTAATAAAAAAGTATTATGTTTATCAATTTTTTCTAAGTATGTAATTTTACGTTAGGGTAAAAAGAAAGAAAAAGGTATCTTGTAATGCATTAAAAGTAAATGAAGAGAATTCTATAGATGAATTTTAGAATAAATATTAATTGATGTTATGCAGAAGTTGAAAAGAAAATTAAAAAAAATCTTCTACAAGATTATTACCATATACTCTTCTTCGATTCTTCAATCATGAGAAATGTAAAAAGCAAATATATCGATAGATCGATTATTAAAAAACCCTCGTATAATTGTCCCCAGATGAGTGATTAGACTAAAAAACAGAACAAGCACCAATATTGGGGCTTTCCTTATCAAGACATAATAATAAATAGCATCAAAGGTTAATATTTCTATATAGAAAGAATAAAGTTTTCAATTATCACAAATAGATTCAAAAATACTTCTGTTATTATAATGGTTATTGAATATTCCTTTCTAATAACTTACTTCCATGTATCATGCAATAAGTTACTGTTTATATGATACTAATATATGAAATAAAATAATCGCTTTATAAAAAATGATTCTGTTATTATAACTAAATTGTTTTTCATAGTTTGGATATTTTTTTTAGCTCACCTATGCCCTTCTATGCTTCAGATAAAGACAATAATAGTCAACAAATTGCACAGAACCTAATGTAGTGACTTCAGTTGCATCCCATAACCAATAGAGTTCGAAATTTTGGAGGAGAAAAAATTAATTGAATAGGACACGTTCTAGAGGTATAAATTCTCATACATTCGAACTAATTCCTTCAAAAACAATAAAAAATTAATGATGTAGATCTTGTTATCATTGATGGGCTTAATTTAGAAGCAAATATCTAAAAGATTGCAAAAAATGTAATTTCTAAAACTCATTTTTCAATTGTTAAAACTGGGATATAAGACAATATCAAAACAAGTTTGGATTTTTGATTTTAGTTTCCCAAAAGAGAAGGGTGATCCAAATCCTCATCTTTGGTTAAATGTAGTATATGCTATTAAGGTTGAAAATTTACCACGTGACAAGTTAATAGAAACGTGACAAGTTATCAGAAATGAATCCATCTAATCACTATAGTACTTAGAAAACTCAAATAAAATATACTATGTTACTAAAACAACTAGATGAAGGAATTAAAAAATCTGAAAAACTTCCATTAGAAAATAGAAAATTGCTTACTCATCATGACTAGTGGCCTTACATTTCCCGTCGATATAGAATGACTGTAATAGGAGCAATTCCAGAGTAAAATTTTAGTGATTCCATTCCCAAAGATATTGCAGATCTAATAGATCAGGTTCTCATTGAGAAATACCCGCAATATTTGCATCCCAAGTATTTACTACCAACCTAGTTGATCAAATAGCCAAAGAAGGAAATGTTACAATTGTGGAAACAACAAGTGATGGTAGTTTACATGGCAATCCTGGAGATAACAATCACTCCTATGTAGGAATTAGGTAGAGAATAGGAAAAATACTATCATCCCTTTATGTTATAATATTGTTGCATTAAAAGATATTAATTCTCAAAATATATCTACAACCTAATTTTTTTTATATATTAAATATAAAACAATAAAGGTTATTATCTCATTTTAATAAACACAAGACAAATCGTAAATGAATGTAAATGAATGAGAAAAAGCCGTCAGAAATCATTTTAACTTTGAAAAACG
>JAATVK010000124.1 GCA_014523485.1 Nitrososphaerales archaeon TH5894 | reverse complement strand
CTGGAGTTTCTGTAGGTGGTGGTGGAGTTTGTGTGTCTGGAGTTTCTGTAGGTGGTGGTGGAGTTTGTGTGTCTGGAGTTTCTGTAGGTGGTGGTGGAGTTTGTGTGTCTAAATCAGAATATGGTTCATAAAAAATTTGTCGGTTTGTATTAAATGTATTATTGTTGAATCCATTAGAAACCTCGTCTGTATTAAGTGCTCTATTCCATACTCTTACCTCATCAAGATCTCCTTTGAAGAACTTGTCATCCAGAAAAGAATTTCCACCGATTACAAAGTCTTGGTCCCCACTATTATCAGGAATTGCGCCTGACGTAATTTTACTATCTGCTAAAACACCGTCAATATATAATTTTAAAATTTTATTGTCATATGTTAATAACACATAATGCCATAGACCATCATTATATTTTCCTTGTGATGATACAAATACATTAGTGCCCGGTTTGGTTTCAAATCCTCCTTCTATGGTCTCTGAGGGATTCAACCATACACCGAAATTAAGATTTTCTCCTGGACGTTCTCCTCCAAATCCACCTTTATTCAATAAAATCATAGGTCCGTTATGGTCTATTCTATCAATTCTAAACCACGTACCAAGGGAGAAATTACTTAGACCGAATGACTCTTCTCCCTCGATAACCTCTTTTTCAGTTTGTTCAAATGTTTTAAAGGGTTGATATTTGTAAGATGACTGAATAGGAGAAATGGATGAAAACGGAAGATATAGTATTCTACCATTTGATGGAATTTCATCATAATTGTAGAAATTAAAAATTTCTTCTAAAGACAAAGCACGGTCCCAAAGAATGACTTCATCGATATCGCCAGTGAAAAATTTATCAAGATTGAGTGAATTGGCACCTAATCTTATGGATTGCAATCCTTTCATATCAGGGATTGCACCTAATGTAGATATTTTACCCATTTCAACTCCATCTACATACAATTTCAAAAATAAGCCGTCATTAGTGAGTATAGCGTTGTGCCAATTTCCATCGTTAAATTTTTGTTTTGAAGTAACGAAAATATTGGTTCCTCTTTGAGTTTCAAATCCTCCTTGAAGAAATTCTTCTGGAGTAATCCAAATACCATAGTTCATGTTATTTCCGGGGGCATCGTCGTTCATGCCACCTCTGTTCACAATCGTGCCGGGTTCTAAATATTCCTGCTTATCTGTTCTAAACCATGTAGACAATGTAAAGTCTTTTAATTGTAATCTTTCACTATTTTCAATATCTAGAAAATTAGAACCTGTAAGTGTAAGAAATGTAGGGGAAGTTTGAGATTCAACTAATACATAATTTGAGTTAATTAATAAAATATAACAGAAAAGAGTAATTAGTAGAGCCGATAACAACTCAAATTTTCTATCGGAATTTTTCATATAATTTGCTCCTAGATTTTTTTAACATTTATTCTACTATTTAAAAATACCCCTCTCATCCTGTACCTTACACCTTTTACATTTAAAAGACCATTACTATCGATATTCTTTCGATAACTAAGTTTGCTTAAAATCTTCTCACCCATTTATATGAAAAAGGTTTCTGAATATTTATAACAGACCGAATTTTTTTTTATAAATATTATTCATGGTTATGATATAGAATATAGTTAGTAGGACCTTTTCAAAGACAAAAATAAAAAGGTGGTGGTATATAACAATGCAATTAAAAGATAGATATAATATTAAATATTAAAAATTCTCTATACATTTCTTCTTAAGGAAGATAATCGTTTAAACGATATAAACCATTTTATTGATAGTCTTATTTTATAAGTAAAAGATAACGTGTGAATATAATTGCTGAAGTTTCTAAAGTCTAACAAAGGTCTAGTATATATCATATTTGGAAATATCTTTGGTGCTTTATTAACAGGAGGGTTTTGGCTTTTGTTAGCATCACTGCAGAGTGTAGAAGAGTATGGAGAAACTAGTTATATGATTTCAATGGCTTCCTTGGCGGCTAGTTTTGCTCTTTTGGGTTTGAATACAGCTATTACAACTTTCATACCCAAAGGACATAATAAAATTCATATCGCAGCAAATCAGGTTATATTAATTTCAAGTACAATTGCTGCATTAATTGTAGCACAGAGAGATTGGTTATTAGGTTTGTTCGTCTTTGGAATGACTTTTTGGATGATGAGTATATACGAATTCCTCGGAAGGAAATCATATAAACAATATGCAATTGCAAATATTGGAGCGAGAGGTTGTCAACTTTTACTTTCCATCCTATTATATTATATTATTGGGATTCCTGGAATAATAATTGGCTTTACAGTCTCTTTTTTCTTATTTAGTCACAGATATTTTCTTTCAATAAAATATTTTAAAAAAGATTTTAGTGAGATTAGTGAAAAAATGAAATTTGCTTTACATAGTTATTCGTTCAATATGTCTAATGCATTGTTAATGTACTTTGATAAAATTATTATACCTCCAATTTTTGGATATGCTGTTTTAGGATATTATCAATTAGGTTTTCAATTTTTGATGTTTCTAGGTATGGTACCAATTAGCTTTTTCCAATATCTTATTCCGGAGGAATCAAGTGGACACAAAAAAACAAAATTAAGAATAATAGGATTCGGATTATCAATAGGTCTAGCAGGTTTACTCTATTTTTTGAGTCCAATTCTAATAAATGTATTTTTTCCTCAATATCAGAATTCATTAGATGCAATAAGAGTAATTAGTATTGGAATAATTCCAATGATGATAGCATATATTATTAATTCAAAATTTCTAAGTGAAGGTAATACAAAAGGTGTAGTTATCGGAGCGATTATTTATCAAATATTACAAATTACCTTAATGATTTTGCTAGGACGTTTGATTGAAGTTACAGGTATAGCACTTTCTGTAGTTATAGCTCTGACTGGCCAAGCATTGTTTCTTCTTTTTTATAAAAAATTGTCAAAAAAAGTAGTATAATAATTATCGGCAATTACCTTTTTATATCTAATATTGAACAGTTTTTACAATTTCAAATGCCTCAGCATATTTTGTGTTAATTTGATATCCACGATATAAAGATCTTCCAACAATAGCGTCTATCCAAAAAGGACCGCATCGAAGATTCTGTGATTTGAAATACTTTAAAGACTTTATTTTATTTTCCATTTCGTTAGTAACATCAATAAATAGCTGGGGCCTAAAAGCTTTTTCTGTTAAGCCGCCTGGTATTGTTGTTTCATACATATACAAATTATTGACATCACGTGAGGCAGCAATAACAGACTGGGTAAGAATTTGATGATCTTGATGTGAATCACCTATCCATTGAGTATAAACTGAAGTTGTTTTATATTTCTTTATTAAAGAATCAATTAACGATACCATTCTTCTACCAAACACTATATCTTCCTGAGATAAATCTAAAAATTCAGGAGATTTACATCCTAAAATAGAAGCAGAAGATATAGCTTCCAATTTTCTTTCATCTTTTTTATCGGCAATAGTAAAATTTGGTAGTGTAGCTATTACCATGATTACATCATACCCAAGCTTCGCCAATTTGGTAATAGTACCACCCATGCCTATTTCGATGTCATCAGGATGAGCACCAAAAACCAATATTGTATTGAAATCAACCATAAGATCTTTTAAATAAAATATAATTAAATTTTTACTAATCAAATTCATCAAGCCATTTAAAGATTAAAATATAGAGATAATAGTTAAAATTAACAGTCTAAATTATTGTTAAACAAATTTAGAAAACATTTACAACCAATTTTGGAGAAGATAGGGATTTTATTTGCATCTACAGGATTATCACCAAACATATTCTCTTTAATTGGATTCATAATAACTATTCTTTCTTCTATTATTTTTGGAATTAATTCTTTACAATTTGATCCAACAATAAATTTTTCAGCCATAGGTAGTCTTTTCTTGTTAGTTGGGGGATTCTTTGATGTAATTGATGGTAGTGTTGCTAAGATTACTAAAAGGTCATCTAGAAAAGGTTCTTTTCTTGATTCTACATTAGACAAGATTTCTGAGACAATAATATTTTTGGGAATAGCGATAGGAGAATTAGCTAATCCCATATTGTGTCTAATAGCTGTATCGTCCTCATTATTGGTCAGTTATACAAGATCTCGTGCAGAAACATTAGGAATTGATTTAAGCGGCGTAGGATTTGGAGAAAGAGCAGAAAGAATACTCATTCTTGCTGTAATGGGATTACTTCCTTTTGCTCATTCACTAGAATATGGTGTTATAATAGTTATAGGAATTTCTATTATTACGATTATACAAAGAATATATAAGACATTAAAAATCCTAGAATGATTATCTAAGTCTTGTATTTACTCTTCTTTCTACTTCAGATCTAACCTTGACTATTCCTCTATGAACAGCACAAGAAACACAATAAAATTTTACATCAGTAGCTGGAGAAATATATGCTCCTTGAGCTCTCAACTCTTTAGCTAAAGTAGGTTCAACTAAGGTAATCCTACCTGTAATCTTTTTTGCTTTATCTCTAGGAACCATAGCACCACACTGACTACAATGAACAGTTCCTGAACTACCTTTACCTCCTTTAGTCCGACCGCGACTTGTACGTTTCTTTGGCATATAATTATGATTCTGAATCCATACTTTAAAGGTTCTGGTAAATTTACTCTTATAAATAAAAGTCAATTAATTATATTTTAATTCTGTGCAAACCTTAAAAATCAGATGTATAAAACTGGAGATTACCAATGAAATACTAAATTTAAAAAAATAACAAAAAAATTTAACTTTAAATGAGAGATTAAATAACTATAAAGAAAATAATGAAAATTGCACTAGTTGGTGCTCAACCTCAGAATACATTATTAATCTCAAAAATACAAAAAATTCTTGATACTTCATTTATTCAAACTATCATCATGACTGAAAATACCTTTAATCTAGCAAATCAGGTAGATTTAGTATTTATCATTGGTGGAGATCGAGCTATTTTAGATTATTTTCATAAAGTAGTCGATGAATCTGCTCCAATCATAGGAATATATGAATCTGAATCCACTGGATTTTTAGGTCAAATAGATGTACGCGATTTGGAAACAATCATTCCAAGACTAAAAAAAAATGATTATAGAATTGATGAGGTTGTTCGATTAGCAGTAAATGTAGATGGAAAGGAAATGGAACCTGTATTAAATGATGTTGCAGTATTTCCAAGTAAAAGTGCTACATTGATGGAACATATACTCCGTATTGATAAAAATGATGTGTGGCATGACAATAGCGATGGAGTAATCATAGCAACTCCTACTGGATCTACAGCCTATTCTATGTCAGCAGGAGGTCCTATGATACTACAGAATTCAAAAGTTTTTGTAGCAGTATCTGTAAATTCAGTAGATAACACTAGAAGACCATTAATTTTCTCAGATAATTGTACATTAGAAATATCAGATATTCTCAGTAGATATCATTGCGAAGTAGTTTTAGATGGTGGCAGAAGATTAGGCATAAAAAAAATTCTAACATGTATGAAACATCAATATCCAGCAAAATTAGTGAGGTTGATAGGTGACAGCTCTGTTACTTCGTTAATCGCTAAAAAAGTTAAAATTGCTGAAGAATTATTGAATATGCCCCCAAGTGCCAAGCTAATATTAAAAATATTAGAATATGAAGGGTCTATGAGCCAGAAGGATTTAGCTACTAAAACATTATTACCTGAACGGACAATTAGATTATCTTTAGGTCATCTTGTTAATCGAGGATACGTAAAAAAGAAAACATTATTACGTGATGCCAGGCATAGAACATATGAGCTCAAGATTTGAGAGAAGCATTTTTAATAAAGGCCTCAAATGCCTGTTCTGGTGTTCCTGGTCTACTATCAAATTCTGCATGATATTGAACAGCAAAATAAAACTTATGATTAGGAACTTCTAATATCTCTGTTCTTTTTTCATTGTCTGAATTTCCTGATAAAATCATCCCGTTTTTACTTAACACAGATAAGTATTTTTTGTTAAATTCAAATCTGTGTCTATGTCTCCTAATAATAAAATTCTTTGAGTAGATTTTTGACGCAAGAGTATTAGAATTTATTTGTATTTGATGACTACCTAATCTCATCGTTCCCCCCATATTATTTATCGTCTTTTGTTCAGGCATAAATTCAACTACAGGATCGCAGGTATTTGGATCTATTTCCGTAGAATTAGCATTATCAATTCCACATACATTCCTAGCAAATGAAACAATAGACAATTGAAATCCAAAACATATTCCAAGAAATGGAATATTTGCCTCTCGTGCAAAATTAGCCACATTAATGATACCCTCAGATCCACGTTTTCCAAATCCTCCTGGAATAAGAATGCCATCAAATTTTTTAAGTAGGGAAATTTTTTCTTTCGTAGTAGTATCAAATTTTTCAGAATCAATCCATGCTATTTCCAATTTATTTCCTAGTTTAGCTGCTGCATGAGAAAGAGACTGATACACACTTACATAGCTATCAGGAAGGGATACATATTTACCCACTATTGCCACATATACTTCTTTACTATATTCGGAAAAGGATTTTGCTATTTGTTTCCAGTTAGACCATTTTATAAGTAGGTTCTGTAATCTTAATTTATTATCTATTATACTAACAATTCCCTGATCTGCTAGAATTTCCGGTACTAAAAAAATAGACTTAACATCGTGACAAGAAAAAACACAATTTGAATTTACGTTAGCAAAAAGGGAGATTTTTCTTCTGGCATCATCAGATAAGATATTTTTACATCTTATCGCTAATAGATCCGGATTAATACCTATCCTTCTAAGTTCTTGTACACTATGTTGTGTTGGCTTCGTTTTTTGTTCACCCACTACATCCAAGATTGGTGCTAAAGTTACATGAACAAATAGTGTATTATATTCTCCTTCTTCAAGTTTCATTTGTCGAAATGCCTCCAAAAAAGGGAGGCTTTCAATATCTCCCACAGTTCCTCCACATTCAATTACCAATATGTCTAAGTCTTCTTTGATAGATATTTTCCTTAGTTTATTTTTAATTGCCTCAGTAACATGAGGAATGATCTGGACACATTGACCTAGATATTTACCTTGTCTTTCATCATTTATTACTTCGGAATAAATTCTCCCTGTTGTTATATTATGATCCCTAGATAATTTTTTATTTAAAAACCGTTCATAATTTCCTATATCCATATCACATTCACCCCCATCACATGTTACAAATACTTCACCATGAGCAACAGGATTCATAGTTCCTGCATCATAATTTACATATGGGTCTATTTTTACGCATGAAACATTCAGACCTGTTAATTGTAAAATTTTAGCTATAGAAGAGGAGATGACTCCTTTACCTAATCCTGAAAGAACACCCCCTGTAACAAAAATATATTTAACATGACGATCTTTAACTTTATTTCTTATTAATTGCACATAAAAGTTTAGATAAACTTCTTTTTATTCGTTTTTAAAGTTAATTTAAATTTCTACATCCATCAAATTGATATACCCAATTTAAGAAATGAAATTATTATAAATAATAAGTAAACTATTTTAGTATCAAAAATATTATATTACATCTAGATGGACAAATGATATGTATATTATTTCCAATATTGGCTGTACTAGTAATGTTATTATAACAATATGTTTGTTATAATTATAATAATCTCCAAAAATAAGAAAAAATAAAGTTTTTTTACTTTATTGTAGTTTTTCTTGTAATATTTGATTTAAAATACTTCATGACGATGATAAATGATAGCAATAAAAAATATGAATTTGATTTGATTGCAATTATCATTTAAATTTTTGATTTCTAAAAATACAGTGAGGAACCTACTCTAATTCTTATTTTTTTAATAACCTACTCTATATTGTCTATCTCATATCAATAACAATATTTTTACTTTTTATTTTCATATTATTTATTATAGATTTCATTTGCAATGAAATTTATTT
>JAATVK010000123.1 GCA_014523485.1 Nitrososphaerales archaeon TH5894 | reverse complement strand
ATCTCTATAATAGATAAAATAAATATACTTAACTGGATATTTATAGCCTCTTAATGAACACACATGGTAAGTCATCAATAAAAAATCGTACTAGAAATAAAAAAAATTATAAAATAAAAATGTTTAATGATTCAATAAAATTCTACTTACCTAGAGTTGAAGGTTATAATGACATAATCAAAGATATAACATTAAAATATGGAGCGTTGTCAATTTTTGAGTTTGATGGTTATTTTGAGGGGAAATTTGAACCCACTAAATATATACGAGTAGAAATACATACTAACAATGTAAACATAGAAAAGATGATTGAATTTGCTAATGAAGTAAGAATTAATTTGAAACAAGAGAGCCTTGCATTTGAATTTAATAATAATCTTATATTAGTTGAATCAGACAAATAACAGATTAAATCTATTAGTATAATTTTTGATCTCTTTATGTATATATATATGTATATATATTCATTTAATCATATATTCCTATTAAAAAATTTTCAATTACTCTACTTATAATATGTTTTCCTGATAATAACTTATATTTTCTATAAATAAAAGATTCTTTTGAGTTATAACCAATTTCTGTAATTCTTTTGTAGGTTTCTAATTTATTTTCCAAGATAATCATACCTATTCCCTTTTCACCTTTTCTTATTTCATATTTGATTTTATTGGGAAGGTTTTTCAAGTAAATAGTAGAGTTGGCTACTGCAAGAATTTTTCCTTGATCTTTCGTTATTATATTTATTTTCCTAGTTATAATATTATTTTTTTCTGTTTGTTGCATAATTACTATCTTAGTTAACGAATTTGATAGAATTTGTAAGAATTGCTCTGTTGTACCATTATTAATTAAAAGAATCTTTTCAAAAGAATTTAACTTAATATTACTCCTCTTCTCGAGTTTTAAAATATCATTTAAAATAGTAGAATTAGATTTAACATTAATAATGAACATATGCATTTAATTAATTAAGGTTAAATTTAAAAATATATTATATTGTTCAATAACATATCGACATACTGTTAATAATACTGCAAATGATATAGTTGTTAAACTTAAAATTTTTAATGAGCGTTCTAATTTCCTTGTATTACAATCAACAATATCTTGTGGTTTTCTTTTTAGTTCTTTATATTTTCTAGAAATTCTTATTTCTACATATGCTACCAAAAATGCAATAATAGATGAAATTAATGATAATATAGAAATAGAATTAGTTTGAATAACAAATCCTGCTAGTAAAGGTAGACTACCCCATGATATTGCAAACCAAAAATTATTATGAAAGAATCCTTTAAATAATTCAAAGTTATAAGCAAATAAAAAAAATCCTTCTATAATTGCAATAATTAATAATAATGGAGCAACTGTACTAATATAATATATGCCCAATAAATAGGACACAGAAAGTCCTCCTATTACCATCAATTTCAATTCTAAGGTGGAAAAAAAATTTCCCCAAGGTTTAATTTTTTTTGATCCTAGGTTATCTGCAGCGTGAGCTGAAACACCAAGACCTAAAAAATAAATGATAAAAATTGATAGAGCTCTATCCCATGCTATAGATTCTGAAAGCATTGAACCTATTATTGTAAAAGAGATACACATTCCAGTATATGGAAGAAATAGCATTCCAATAAAAGCCCTGAATTTCAATGGGCCAAACCTTGGAACGAACCATTCGTTTATTCGAATGGATTTAGAATCATTATCCTTCATATTTTAAAAGCAGATATTATTGCAGAAGTTCCGCCTGTATAATATTTAACGTTAAATGATCGAAACCCTTTATTTTCTAATGCTATTTTGAGATCTTTAATCCATGTACTCTGTCTTATAACTTCATCTAAATTATAAAATACATATTTCCATGGTTTATTAATCTCGCCAATCAATTTTAGAATATTAAAATAGGAATTCCAGAGAAATCTAATTATTTTATTCAATGGATATACAAAATCACTGAAAATAACTAATCCACCTTTTTTGAGTATACGCCATATTTCATCAACCATAAGAGAAATTTTTGCATATTTAGCCAAATAACAGGACACTATACAATCAAAACTTTCTGATTTAAATGGTAATAGCTCTGCCATTGAATTAACCAAAAGTGAATATCCTCTTTTTGTTTTAGCATTAGATATATAACTATATGTTAAATCAACCCCAATAAGGTTTTTGTATGGTATATTAGAAATGAATGATGAAAAAATTCCTGTCCCACATGCAACATCTAGTATAGATTTATGTTCTGGAGTTATATAATTAGCAATATTTTGTTTCCATAATGAATCTTTTCCAAATGTAGTATATTTTACTATTCGATCATAGCTATCTGCATTTCGGTTAGAAAAAAAACTTTTTGCAATAGATTGCACATCATTAATCAATTTTGGTTCACTATTATATTCGCTTATATTATAATTGACCTATATAAAAATATTCAAGCTTTTGAAAATTCACGTTTATTAATTTATTTTATATTAGATTTTCTTTTTTAACATATCACACAAAAAATTAATCTGTTAAGTTATTATATACTTTTATATTTTATTTATGGATATTTTCACTAGAAAATTATCAGGTATAAAAATTTATAACAATTAAAAAAATATAGAGAGAGAATATTTAATTATAAAATACTCTTTCCAAATTTAATTAAATCTAATAAGTCAAAATAATGGTTGACTAATCATTGTATCTTTTTAATATATAAAATTAAAATAGCTGGAACTAATGAAATACTTGCTGCAGTTAAAAAAATTAAATTATAGGCTTCTGAAGAAGGCAAAAAATTATTATTATTATATATCAAAGTTTTAAAATTCTGTAAAAATAGAGACGAGATAACTGGTCCGATTGACATTCCAATAATAAACAATAATGAGGTCACTCCTACTGAGATTTCTGTCAATTTCTTTGGAGTTGATGCTGTTATTATATTAAATCCACCTACTTGTAAAAAAGATATTCCTATTCCAATATTAACTAAATTAACTACAATGACAAATTCTGAAAAATGAAAGAAGAATATACTAAAAAATCCTAATAAACTTATTAT
>JAATVK010000122.1 GCA_014523485.1 Nitrososphaerales archaeon TH5894 | reverse complement strand
TTATCTCTAAACCTTATTCTTAATCTTCTAGCCTGATAATCAATGCAATTTGAACATGAAACTATCTCTCGATAATTTTTCTGTGCTGGTATCCATGCCTCAATATCATATGTCTTAGATGATATTTTGCCTAAATCAGCAGAACATAATAGAACTACTCTATATGGTATTCCAAGTTTTTTATAAAACTCTTCTGCAATATTCAGCATTCTTTCATGTTCTTGCCAAGAATTTTCTGGTCTAGAATAAACAAATTGTTCTACCTTATCAAAATGGTGAACCCGGAAAATCCCTTTCATATCTTTGCCATGTGCTCCTGCTTCTTTTCTAAAACATGGACTAAATCCTGCATATCTTAGAGGTAATTTGGAGCCTTCTAATATTTGATCCATGTGCATTGCAGCCATAGCATGTTCAGAAGTTCCAATCAGAAAGAGATCTTCATCTTGAATTTTATATATTACATCTTTAAAATCTTCTAAAATTACTGCTCCTTCCATTGCATTTTTTTTGATCATATATGGTGGTTGTAATAATGTATATCCTTTCTCAGAAATAAAATCAAGAGCAAAACTTATTACTGCATGATTTAGTTTTACTAAATCATTTTTTAAAAAATAAAATCGTGATCCTGATATCTTGGCGGCTTTTTCAATATCAATTAGGTCCAGACTTTCTCCAATGTCAATATGGTTCCTTATTGTATGATCAAATTTTTCGATTGTTCCATGAGTTCTAATTATGACATTATTCGTTTGATTTTTTCCAACTGGAACGGAATCATGTACATAATTTGGAAGCAACATTATCAAACTATGAAATTTTGAATTGTTATCATAGATATTTTCTTCTAGTAATTTAATTCTCTTTCCTGTAACTTCCATTTGTTTAATATAAGTCGAAATATCTTCATTTTTCTTTTTTTTCATAGCTATGATATTAGCAATATTATTTTTTTTGTGTCTCTCTAATTGTAGATTTGCTATTAGTTCTCGACGTTTTTTGTCTAGGTTTATTAAATCATTTAAAGGAAATTTTACATTTCTCTTATCCAACATATCTATAATTTTGTCTAAATTATCTCTTAGATTTTTTGGATCAATCATATTTTATCACTTTTTTAGCAAGGGAAATATGATATAGTATCTCATTGATGGTATTTATCATAGTATCAATTTTAGTAGAAGATGTATTAATCATCAAAGATTTATTATTTACTGACATTTCCATAGAAAGTTCATTGGGAAAATTGATGTTATCAGGCAATAAAGTATTTAGGATTGCATCTCTTTCCTTTATTTGTCCAAACTCTATTTCAATATTAACTAATATTCTACAATCATGATGAGTCATCTTTTTCATATTCTGAAACTCCTTTTCTTATGATAAATATGAATTCTTCAATTTTTGAATAAGATACTTTTACTGTATATATATTAGAAATATTTCTATCAACCTGAGATATAATATCGGGAGATTGTTTTAATATAGAATCAATATCAAATTTTAAATCACAATTATTACCCTTTATACTATAAAATTTATAATTATTATCATTTGATAAAGTTCTTAAAAAAAACCATTTTTTTCTAAAAGTTATTGATTCACTTAAAATTTCAATAATTTCTTTTATATTGTCATCTGCTAAAAGACCCTCTCCATTAATAAATACAAATGAACCATTATCAATCAATCGCCATTTCTCTTTAAATATTTTTTCTAATGAGTTAACAATATTAGCTTTATAACTATTAGTTAATTGTTCAGTTTCTATCAAGGTATTGTTTCTTTCTCCCAAACATATTCCAATTGCTAATTCAGACTTCATATTTCTTATACAAGCATTGATTACAAACGCAAATTCTCTTCCATCATGCAATACACTATTATTATCTTCTTTTACAAATTCGTATAATTGATTTACTAGCTCATCAGAAATATTCTCAATAATCTCTTTGTTAGTATTATTTCTACTTGATAGAAAAATGAATTTAGTGATTGCATCTAAAATGATATTTTTTTCTTCTTGGGATATTTCTGCAAAAGTTCTCAATTTACCATTCTTATGAGTATTAATCCCTGAATTTTTCAAAATTTTATAGCAGTTTTCTTTGTTCCATGTAATACCTTCTATAAATGGTGAAATATTATAAGCTAATGCTTCATGAATGGGTTTATGTCCGAGAGTATTAAAAACTAAATCTGTCTTAATATTTACTATTCCGGTTGATGATGCAACCGATGCAATTTCGGAATTTATTCCAATTAATGATTTTTTAATTCCAGTATCCTGTTTTTCTGCTAAGGCAGAAACTATAGCTAAAAGTGATAGTTTTTTATTTCCTTTATTTAATTTTTCAGCTATTAAATAGGCTAATCCTCCTGATGATATCTCATTTTTTCCATTTATTCCATATATATAGGGATTTAGTAAATATTCTTCATAATCCTTTAAGTTTTGAGATATTTTATTATGATCTATGATTAATAACTTATCTTTGAGATTCTTAATTTTTCCAATGTCTTCTATATTTAAATCTATAAAAATATTAAAATCATGATCTTCAGAAATTATTCTGGCTACAGTATCAGGATCTAAATAATCAATTGTTCTAAAAGTAAATCTTGTATCTAATTTAAATAATGCTGTAGATATAATCGTCCCAGCAATTAATCCATCACAATTTCTTCTAGAAATTAGAAAAATATCTTTGTCAATATTTGAATATATTCTTTCGCTATTGAATTTAAGAGCAGTTTCAAGCTCTTTTTTAACCATTATTATTTATTCTAATTGTGCTATTACTGCAGAATATTTCCAATTTGAAGGAATTTTTCCATTATATTTATAATATTTAGAAATCCTATGAATCTTTGATTCTATCAATTCTAATGAGCGAACGTTCCTATGATCGCTATTATGAGTTTTTAAATGTTTTTGAAGTCCTAATGCTTTCTGTACTAGTCTATTTAAATCTTCAGGCATTGTAGAGCTAATGTTATTATCCTTTAGAATGGTTGTAATTGATTTTCCTAGTATTGGTTTAACAAGGGGAATTGCATATTCATCTCGAAGTTTTAATCCAATTTCAGTTGGGGATAATCCTTCATCAGATAATTTCAC
>JAATVK010000121.1 GCA_014523485.1 Nitrososphaerales archaeon TH5894 | reverse complement strand
TCACCTACATTCAAATTAAGTATACGAGAATATGATGAAACTGGCTTAAGAGTAGGAGACAAAGTTACAATTGAGATTAAAAAGTCAGATAGTAGTGGCGGAATATGATATAATTATGAATTACAATTATTATTATTTACTATATTAAAAAAAAAAGTAACTGGCTTAATTGTATTAAATCATCTTTTATCTCTATATGTAATTTCTCTAATTTTCCAATAATAAAGTTTTTTATATCTATTATAATGATAAATAATTGGACAATAAATTAAATAATTTGCGTAAAGGTGTGATTCACTAATACGTCATTACCCATATTATATTTAATCCAAGTATTTTTCTTATATAAAATATATTATATAAGAATACCTTTCGTAGTTAGATCTTATGGTCTACATACTTTCTCAAATTGAACTGGGTTATTATCCGTATTGTTTATGTATATAACACCATTTCCATGATCTATCAGGCAGTGCAATCATAATGGGATGTCCAGTAGTTTCGTGGTGTTTAGTTGCATGAATTCCAGGTGAAGAATCACAACATCATATATGTCCACATTCGTAATGCTACCCAATTAGAACCTTCCTTGAATTTACTACTACTGAGGGAGCAATAGAAGAAGAGGAGAATAAAGAGATTGAAAAAACCATTGTAACTATTCCTATTGCTAAAATCCATAACCCATATCTGTGACTTGACGAATGTCTGATTGTCATTAGAAGTTATTCGTAGCTTGAATTAAAAAACTATTTTCCCAGATTGAGTCCAATTTATACCCTAATTAATTAATATAAACTTATTTGATAGGACTTGATATAATTAACAGTGAAAGTAGTTTCTGTAAATGTTGGATTACCAAGAATAGTAAAATTTGGAAAAGAAACAGTCACTACTGGAATTTTCAAAAATCCTGTTGATAAAAGGATAAATTTAAAGAAATTAAATCTCGAAGGTGATAGACAAGCTGATCTGACTGTACATGGTGGTCCAGATAAGGCAGTATATTCTTATCCATTTGAATATTATGATTTTTGGAAAAAAGAGTTTCCAGGTATCTCATTTAACTGGGGAATGTTTGGAGAAAATTTAACAACAGAAGGTCTTTTTGAATCTAAAGTAAATGTTGGAGATATATTTCAAATAGGTTCTTCACAAATAGTTGTAACTCAACCACGTATGCCATGCTACAAGCTTGGTATCAAGTTTGGTAGAATGGATGTAATTAAGAAATTTTTAGAGAGTGAGAAGTCTGGAATTTACTTTAAAGTTATCAAGGAAGGAGAAATAGGCACTAATGATACTATTAAACTAATTAAGAAAGACGATAATAATGTCACAATAAAAAATATAGTAGAGCTTGTTACAAAAGAGGATAAAGAGAACACAATACTTATGGAAAAAGCCATTAAAGTTCAAGATCTTCCACAAGGGTGGAAACAATATTTTCTTGAAAAATTATCACATCTAAAGAAATAATAATCGATTTATATGGTGAAAAAATTCAATTTAATTTCAACTAATCCTCCTAAAAATTTGAAAGATAGTTATAATAGAATAGCCAGAAAATTAAGAATTTCTGTAACTGATAAATGTAATATGAAATGCATTTATTGTATGCCAAGTGGTAACATTAAATGGATTGAGAATAAAGAAATTCTTAATTTTAAAGAAATAATTAGAATAGTATCCATTCTTACACAATTAGGAATAACAAAAATTAGACTTACTGGCGGAGAACCATTACTTAGACCATCATTAGAGAATTTAATTAGCGATTTGATAAAGATAGAAAATATAGAAACCATTAGTATGACTACTAATGGTTTTTTGTTAGAAGAGAATATAAACAAATTAAAATCAGCAGGATTGAATTCTCTAAATATTAGCCTTGATACTTTTAGAGAAGAACGATTTAGAGTTTTAAACGGCATTTCTAATTTAAATAAAGTTCTTCGAGGTATTCAAAAAGCAAGAGAATTAGGAGTAAAAATAAAAATTAATACTGTAATAATTCGTAATTGGAATGATGATGAAATAATTAACTTTGTAAAGTTTGCTAGGGATATGGACATAACTGTACGTTTTATAGAATTTATGCCCCTTGACGGATCCGGTATCTGGAATTATAATCTAGTTATGACTAAAAAAGAAATAATAAAAATAATAGAAACTAATTTTCATAATGTTATTTCTTTAGATAAAAATAATTCTTATACATCTGATCCTGCTACTATTTATAATTTTGATGACAAAAAAGGAAAAATTGGATTTATCCCATCAATTACAGATCCATTTTGTTCAAATTGCGATAGGATAAGATTGACTTCTGATGGAAGATTTCTTACTTGTCTTTTCGAAAAAGAAGGATATGACTTAAAGAAAATGATTAGAAATGCAAAGATTACTGATCAAGAAATTAGAGAATATATTGTAAATTGTTATAAAATGAAACCAGAAGGAATAGTCAAACTAATTCGAATTAATCAACTTAGACCAACCCTAAATCTCATGCATACAATAGGTGGTTGAATAACTAAAGTGAACAACTCCTGTGAAGATAGAACATTAAAGTTAAAAGTATTTGGAATATTAAGAGAGAAATTGAAAAGTAATACTCTTAGTATTCCTATTAATAATAATTCAATTTCATTAGAAGAACTCAAAAATTGTCTTAAAGAATTGGATCCTCATCTTTCTATGAATGAGATAAACTTTGTATTTGCTGTTAATAAAGTAATATGTAACGAAAATGTCAAAGTAAGCTCATCTGATGAAATTGCTCTAATACCACCAATAAGTGGAGGATAAAAATAGTAAAGAGGAATAATATGATTTCAATAATAAAAGATACAATTGATCAATTAAAAATTTTAGAAGAACTTAAAGATAATTCTTCTGGCGCAGTTGTTTTTTTTACTGGAATTGTTAGGGATCATAATTCCAAGGAAAAAGTTGAGGGCATCTTTTATGAAGCATATGAGGAAATGGTCGATGAGATATTGAAAAAAATTGAAAATGAGGTATTTAAAAATTGGAATATTAAAAAATTTATTGCAATACATAGAATTGGATATCTTAAAGTTGGAGAAATAAGTGTTATAGTTGGAGTTTCATCAGAACATAGAAAAGAGGCATTTGAAGCGTGTAGTTATGGAATTGACAATATTAAAAAAAGATGTCCAATTTGGAAAAAGGAAAAAATGGAATCTGGGGATTCTGAATGGGTGGAAGGAGTTATGATAAATGAATAAAACAACAATTAATAACTACAATAAAGGAATGTTTGATGTATCTAATAAAGCAGACACTTTAAGGTTTGCTATTGCACAAGCAATAATTAAACTAAGTTCTGAAACTGTAGATCTAATAAAAAAACAAAAAATGCCAAAGGGAGATATTATTGAGGCAGCAAAAATTTCAGCTGCACTTGGAGCAAAAAAAACATGGGAATTGATACCTTATTGTCATCCTATTCCTATAGATCATATTTCTACACAATTATCATTATACGAATCAATCATAGAAATTAAAGTCAGTGTTAAAAGTGTATGGAAAACAGGAGTAGAAATGGAAGCATTAACTGGTTGCAGTATTGCTGCACTTGCTGTATATGATATGCTCAAACCAATAGATGAACATCTTTCAATAGAATCAATAAAATTGTTAGATAAAATTGGTGGTAAAAGAGATTTCATTGAAAAAAATCTTGATAAAAAAATTACTGTTGCTATTTTTGTTATAAGTGACTCTACTTTTAATGGTACAAGAGTTGACAAATCAGGCAAAATGATCAGTGATAGGTTAAAAAATACTTATGCTACTAATACTGAAATTATAGGCTATGAAGTATTACCTGATAATATAGACAAAATTAAGACATACATTATCAAATATTCTGATGAGAAAAAAGTAGATCTAATAATAACTTCTGGAGGTACTGGTTTTAGTAAAAGAGATGTAACTCCTGAGGCTACTAAAATGACTATTGATAAAGAAACAAATGGAATTTCTGAAGCTATCCGATCATATGGTCAAAGGAGAACACCATTATCAATGCTCTCAAGGGGAATATCTGGAACAAGAGATAAAACTTTAATTATAAATTTACCTGGAAGCACTAAAGCAGTATCAGAATCATTAGATCTTCTTTTACCTAGTATATTTCATGCATTTAATATGTTGGGAGGGAAAGGTCATTAATGAGATTCTACTATTAGTACTTGCTCCTATCTTTTTTGTAATAAGTTTTTTTTATTCTTCTGTCGGATTTGCTGGAGGGAGTAGTTATATTGCTATACTAGTTCTTGTTGGAGTTAATTTGTATTCTGTTCCTCCAATTTCTCTGGCATTAAACATTATTGTATCTTCAGCAGCTTTTTTTAATTATTTGAGAGCAGGTCATCTTTCGTTAAGATTATCCATCCCACTTTTTATTTCTGTACCTTTTGCATTTCTAGGTGGTTCTATAGTTTTACCCGAAAAAATATTAACACTAATTTTTGTCATATCTCTTTTTTTTGCTTCCGCCGCATTGCTATTGTCTGGAAGAAGAAGAAGAATAACACATCAATATGAAAAAATGAAAAAATTGAATTTGAATATTATCAAGACTACACTAATAACTTGTCCTTTAGGTGCTCTTCTAGGCAGTATTTCTGGTCTTGTAGGAATAGGTGGAGGAATATGGCTTTCACCAATCTTGATAATGTCAGGTTTAGCTAATCCCAAAGAGGCAGCTGCTTCTGCTAGCTTATTCATATTAACAAATTCTATAAGCGGATTTCTTGCTCATTCTATAACCAACAGCAAAGATGTTAATTTTGACTTAATAATACCCTTATCTATTGTTGTACTTACTGGTGGTATAATTGGATCTATGCTAGGAGCATTCAAATTTGATCATACTAAAATTATAATAATAATAGGAATTTTAGTTGCAGTAGCAGCTATTAATCTTTCTACAAGATTATTCAAATAATTGATCAAATGAGGTCTATGGGATTTCTAGACGCAAAAGAAAATCCAGAAAGTAAATTTACTTGTATTTCATTTCCCTTCTCAATACTTGTTATTTTTTCTGGTATCATTACATAACCATTTGCCTTAGTCATAACTGTCATATTGGCAGTTTCTCCAATTATTGGTTCAGCATTTATCTTATGGTTAGCTTTTGAAATTGATAAATGCACATACAATATTTTTACAAAATGTTGAAATTTCTTTCTTGCATTCCAATTATCAGAAATTTGAGCATTGATAATAGCTTGGTTATTATGCGATAATCCAATTAAGGACCTAATTAATGGCATAACCAATACAATGAAAGCATTAACAGCTCCTTGTATAGGTCCAGGTAATATGATAATAGGTTTTGATTTTAATATAGCAATTTTAGTTACTCTTCCCCTATCCAGTTTAATCCCCTCTGCGAAAATTCCAGGTTCTCCCATAGAATCGATAGATTCTGCAATAAGGTCTTTATGTCCTACAGAGGATCCACCTATTGTAACAATAATATCATTTTGAGATATGGCATATTCCATCTTTTTTTTGATATCTTTAATATTGTCCGATGCTATTCCTAAATCAATAGGAATTCCTCCAGATGCTTCTATTAACGAGGAAATAATTTGACCATTAGTATTGAGAACTTTTCCATATTGAATAACCTCATCTATATTATTGGTTAATTCATTACCAGTAGGAATTATGGCAACTCTCGGTTTTTTAAATACGTTTAGTTTTTTAATACTAAGTAAGTTTAACAAAGCTATATCTTGGGTACGAATTAAATGCCCCTTTTTAAGTAATAATTTATTTTTAGAAATATCCATTCCGGCAGGAGATATAAATGATCGTTTGGGAAATTCAGAAAAAATTTTAACCGATTTATTGAATAAATTAAATTGTGCATATTCAATTGGAACAACAGTATCAGAATTTTTAGGTAAATATCCTCCAGTAGGGATTCTGGAAGCATGCCCTGATTGTAAAGGCTTTATTTTAGTATTTCCTAGTTTGATATTGTCTATTACTTTCAGTGTTATTGGTTTCAAATTTGAAGCTCCTTTTAGGTCTTCGTGAAGAACAGCAAAACCATCCATGTGTGAAGAATCATACATCGGAATATTGATTGATGAAATAATATTGTTATATAGAACTCTCCCTAATGCCTCTTTAGTATCTAATTCTTCAGACATTGGCTGAATAATAATACTTTTCCTTAATTTGATAAATGCTGTTTGAATGGATAAATATGAATTCGATCCTCTTCTATGCATAATATTATCAAAGTAAAAGTAATATAATATGTTCTTTTAACTTTTAGTTTATAATATGCAACTTTTTCAACCTATCAAATAATTAAATTAAATAAATTAAAGTATCAATATTGTGTAATAACAATTTTTAAAAGACTTTAGTAATCAAATAAGTGAATCTTAATGTTTATAATATAGTTTATAACATATTCAAAAAATAAATTATTGTATTAATTAAGATATGTATCGCTATTGCATATTAAAATTAATAGTATTCTTTAAATAATATTTTTAAAAGTACTTAAATGATGAAAGAAAAAGAATTTACATTTATTCAAATGATATCATTAATAATCTTTGGTTTAGCATTAAATTTAATAAATTCAGTTTCTTTCAAAGCATTAGCTTTAACTGAAGATCCTATAACTACTACTCAGTATGACAATGAGTTAGTGAATGGAAATAATAGTATGATGTTACCCGGAAGCAACATGACTTTTGGTTCCTCCTTGGATAATGCTAAAATGCATTTAATGGAAGCCATTATGGATCTTGAGGATAATAATATTGATGGAGCACTAATGCAATTGAATATGACTAGTAAGGATATCAAGATGCACGAACAAGAGATGGCAGATATGATGCTAATGATAAATAAGATGAAAGAAGTTGATAAAAAATAAAATAATAATGAGAACGTTTCTTCAAATATAAAAAAATTATAATTCAAGTTCCAATAGAACACAGAACTCTTTTATTTTGGTTAATAGCGCTTATTTCTAATCCATCAATTTATCTTTGTAAAATACAAAAAAAAAGAAAACTTAAATCATTTATTCTATAATAAATTATGTGTCAAAGAGACATAGTTCACATTTATTTTCTTTCTCAGCAGGACTTGTTGTAGGACTTGTATCTATATCTATATCAATTATCTTCAAAGTTTTTGCTGGTGGATTATTTCTGCCTGAACTTGCATCACAAACATTATTTTCACTAACTCCTGGAGAGTTTGAATCTCAAGCAATAGAAACTTTGGGGCCTCTTGCTAAATATTCTACTTTTATAGCATCGATAATAGTTACCACAATAATCTTTGGTATATTTGGGATTATTTTAGATAAATTATTTTATAAATTTAATTTGTTAAATCAATACATATTAAAAGCTATATCTTCTTTTACATTAACTTATGGAACCTTAGTTATTATTTCCCTTATATTAGTAACAATAATTCAACTTAGAAGTGGATCTCAAACAATTTCAATTCCATTCGTCATTCTTTCTCTTATTCCTTCACAAATAGCAGCTGGATTGATTTTTCCATTGTTTTTAAGAAAATCAAAAGATAAAGGAGAACGGCAGCCTTATCCACCACAACAACAAAAAATAACAGAAAACACTAAAGAGGAACATTATAATAGAAGAGACTTTATTCGTCTTGTTCTTGCCTCTGTTGTTTCTATTCCAATAATTTATTTCGGATTAAATCGACTATTTTCACCACTACAAGATATTGAACAACAACAACAACAACAAATTCAATCTAATATTTCAAATTTATTGCGATCACAATCACAACAACAAAGATCAATACCGGCTGAATTTAAAGACCCAGCACTTGCATCATTACTTGGTTCAGAAATAACACCTACCTATCTATTTTATAGAATAGATATAAATCCTATTGTTCCTGAAGTAGCTGTAAATTCTTGGAATTTGCAGGTTAAAGGAATGGTAGATAATCCATTAAAACTAAGCTATGAAGAAATAAGATCTATGCCTGCAATCGAAGAATTTGTAACCTTGGAATGTATAAGTAATAAAATAGGTGGAGACCTTACAGGTACAGCATTATGGAAAGGAGTACCACTCAAAGACATTCTTCAAAAAGCAAAAATTGCATCTAGTGTAAAGTATATAGTTTTTCGATGTTCTGATGGTTATGATGTAGGTATTCCATTAGATAAAGGACTAATGGAAGAGACAATATTGGCATATGAAATGAATTTAGCTCCATTAACATCTAAACATGGATTTCCTCTTAGAGCTATAGTGCCAGGCTTATATGGAATGATGAATCCAAAGTGGATCACCGAAATAGAATTAGTTGATAAAGTATATGAAGGATATTGGCAAAGAAATGGATGGACAAATATTGCTGAGTATAATACTGGTTCATCCATAGTTATACCTGGTCAAGCTCCAATAAGGCATAGATTCAGAGGTTTAGACGAAATTCCATCTTCTTACTCATCAAATGGCAGAGTACCAATTGCAGGAATAGCATTTGGAGGCAACAGAGGTATCTCAAAAGTCGAAGTTAGCACTGATGGCGGTAAAACATGGAAAACGGCTAAAATCAAAGAACCTCTCTCTCAATATACATGGGTATTGTGGACTGCAGGAGTCATTCCAAAAGAAAGAGTAGGTAATTATAAAATTGTAGTGAGAGCTACAGACAAAAAAGGACAAGTTCAAATTTCAGAGCTAAGAAAACCATTTCCAGATGGAGCAACTGGATATCATACAATTAGTGTATAGGTATATATTTATACTAAAATCATTTGATAAAAATACATATTAATACTACTAAAATTTATTTACAAATATCTAATTAAATATTAAATTTTAGTAGACAGCAACGAAAATTTGATTATATATTCTATTTAGTTTATCTCAATTATTGTAATATCCAAATAATCAATAGACCTTTGTATCATAATCACTATGATCTATGAATGAGATAGCTTTAGCAATATCCAAACGTGAATTCTTCCCAATTACAATTAGAACTTTTTACACTATAACTATCGTGATTTATGTAAAAACATTTTTTATTATTAGGGCATACATAATTTTAAATCTTAATAATTGTCAAGTAATCTAGCTTGAATAAGAAGAATCAATAAATGTATATCTAATAACATATTCTAATATATAAATCGTATTATCTAAATTTTGATTATCTAAAAGATCTGCAAATTAATCTTTCACATCTTTTTCATTTATCTTACTTAATGTATGACACAAAAAATTACATGGTATATTTTTGAAAAATATATCTTCAACTTTCATACCATGAACATTTATTACATGTTCTGCACCTATCTTTAAAAGTTCTTCTTGACTTTCGCCTTTAATTGTATAATCACAATCTAATCCTGTTTCACGACATGAAAATATCATATCTGCCTAGATATATTTATAATTTAGAAGGTAATAAGTTAATCTGATTATAGTAATAACAGAGATTTTAAGCATTTATTGAAATTTAAACGATAACATACAAAATATTTCTAAAACTATGAAAAGACTTAATTTAACTAGTCCCACTTTATCCACACATCCTATTTTTGCAGATCTATTTACATCTTATTTGATTTCCTGAATTCTTTCACTTAAAACTAATAGTTAATCAGACAAATGGGCTAATTTTCATGATATGATTTATAATTGTATAAATCCCGAACTACTGCTTCTAGGTTCGAGTCCCACTCCAGGCGCTATATTCGCGAGTTTATACATAATATTTTTATTTATTGAGAGCAAATCTTACCTGAAAGAAGTTACTATATGTTAGAACAAAATTCGAATAATCAGGTTTCTATTAATAAGACGAATAATTTGGTTTATGATAGCAGGAATAAAAAAACTACCCTTACTAATACAATTAATGAAACAGATGTTTAAGGTTTAAAAAGAAAAATTAATAGTATTACCCAATATCAAAAACCATACATAACAAAATATTTTTTGAAATGACTAAAGAAGACATTTTAGATTTTCTTAATACTCTAAGTAAACCTTCTCATTTAGATCCAACTCATAAATCTATTGGAACTTGGAATGGTAGACAAATGCTTTTTTAAAGTTTTTCAAATGGTTATACAATCCTAATGAATCTGATTCTAAACAGAGAGAAACACCTGTATGCATGAAAGGAATAAAACAACTTCCTAGAAAAGAAATTTCAGCTTATAAACCTGATGATATGTGGACCAACAAAGAACATGCCATATTTTTTAAAATATTGTCCAACTTCACGAGACAGATGTTATCATGCAATGGCATTCGATACCTCATGTAGACCTTCAGAGGTGCTTTCGAGAAAAATTTCTGATATAAAGTTCAAAATATCGCCAGAAGGAATACAATATGCTGAAATTACTGTGAATGGAAAGACGGGTTACAGAACTCTTCCTCTAATAGAAAGCATCCCTTATGTTAAGGAATGGATTCAATCTCATCCTACGGGGACTAATCCAGATTCATGGCTTTTTACTTCATTAAGTAATGAGAATAAATCAATTTATCCTTTAACTCGTGATGGCTTACTTTATTATTCAATTCCCCAATTAGAAAAATCGGTTATTTCTCTTCCCAACTGTCGTTCAAATTTTTGAATTCTTCTAGCGTACATAACCAATTTATCCCATTCTTCCTTATCCTTAGCGATAACAAAACCCAGCCAGCATTTATTTAAAGCTCCATATGTCTGGTTAGAATAATATAAAGATGGTAATATGTCATAATATTTCTGACCTTTTTTTTCGTGTTCTAACGGATCCCATTTCCTTTTTCTGTTAATCCATTTCTTGAAACTATATCGATATCTATGATATTTCATCAAATAATTAATTGTTATAAATTCTTAAAAAGTTTTTTTATTTTTGATAATAGCTAGCTGTATATGTATCCATCATAGAATAAGTTATTTTATAAACTTTTGCAAATATAATTTTGAATTAAAGTAAAAATTGCGAAAACATATCATAAAAATAATGAAATTCATGACATAACTATAGTATAGATTGATTATGGTAACTTATTAAGGTCATTATAACATGGGATCATGAATTTATTGAAATTCATCATAGTTATGATTATCATAATTATCATAACAACATGCCAATAGTTCACCAATGCCAATAGAAGGTTTCTATATAAGGTACTGTTCGATTAAGGGACATAACATTATGAAGTATTGGCTGGAAAATATTTCCATTTTTCATCATTATTTTTACTCTTATTACTAAAAATATAATAGGATATCAAAAAAACAGAACCAGCAATACCAAGAACTATAGGTATTGTATAAAGAGAAATGTTAGAATTTTCTGTTAAGGTCATGCTTGTATTATAAACATATTCATAAAAGCTGTTGAAATAAAGGTGATTATAGAACTAATTATTGCACTTATACCTGCCCATTGGAGTTTCGAAAGTGTACTTTAACCATTCAATAAATTGTATCAAAAACATGAATGATATATAATTCAAAGCTAAAATTTCACCTTGAATCTATCATAATCAATGTCACAAACTTCATAAATGAAATGGCTGTTGGCGGTATTGAGAATTTTAATAAATCAATAGAAATCACACAAAGATACTACAATGATAGAGTACAAAATAACTTTAATTACTTAAAATTACTAATTTGTCAGAAAATGAACGAGTGTATATTCGGCTCCCTGGTCATTTTCTCAATAATTGAATTGATATGAACTGGAGTATCTCTCTTTATTTGTAGGTCAGCTCCTTATCTAACTGGGGAATAGTTAGAAATATCTGCCATAATTTAATTTATGTATTATAAAAATTGTATAAACCCGCGAATGTAGTTGCAGGGTTGGAGTCCCACTCCCGGCGATAACTCTTGAAATTCTTAGGAATTCTATGATTTATTTTAGTGTAGTAATAAAAAGATTCTTAATAATTTCAAGAAATATAACCAAATATCAAAATTTGAATATTATCAAATGGCTGACGTTGTAATGACATTACAATTTATTGCAATAGAAAACAAATTACTTTTATTTCATATACGATAAACAATAATATAATGTCTGATTCAGGTAATGAGAATCAATTAAATAAAGAATTCAAAAAGATTAAGGAAGAAGAAGAAAAGAAAAAGAAATTATTGACAGAACTTAAACAACCAGAAAATCCTCTCCCAGTAGCAGAAGGTCATGAAACTGAAGTTATAGATAAAGAAGAATAGATGAAGTTAAATTATGAAGAACATAAAGAATAAAATTCCCAATATATTTTATTATAGGCAGCAACGTCAATTAAACTTAATTTACCTTTAACCTAAACGAAATTAAACTAATCTTTTTTTGTATATCTACTTCAATACGATACACCTATCCAATTATACCTTTTTGGGAGCATCGAATAATGCAAAAATTGATCCTAGAATAAAGTACAAACCCCGAACTACCGCTTCGAGGTTCGAGTCCCACTCGCGGGGCTGAACTCGTGGAGTCTACTCATTACTAATTAAATTTGTAATAATAATTCTTGGATTAATCGAATAAATTTACAGTTCTATTTATTATTTTAACTCAATAGAAACTTTAAAAGATATAATCTAATTATAACCAATCTATGAGATTTCTAGTTAGAGCCCAAATACCAACAGAAATGGGTAATAAGATGGTAAAAAACCCAAAATTTCTACAAGAACTCGAGAACTATATACATAAAGTGAAAGCAGAAGCATCATATTTCTTTGAGGCAGGTGGGGATAGAACTTTTGCCTTTATCGTTAATATTGAAAGTGCTGAAATGATACCATATATAGCAGAACCATTATTTCAGGATATAGGCGCCAAAGTTGAATTTCATCCTGTAATGGTATTTGAAGATCTAAAAAAAGCAATTGAACATTTGAGTTAGAGTGTTGTTATAGATGTAAGTACGAAAGCATAGTTTGTGACATAAATTAATGGTAACCAAGAAATTAGGTATGAGATAATATTTTTATAATCTTTAATTAATCATAATAACTCTTGGCGAATTCCAATGCCGGTTTTTCTTATTATATAACGATAATAGATCGCATTGAATTCAATGCATTGATAATTGCTTTAATACGATAACGATAATAGTCATTAAAATAAATTCTTAATTTCATTCACCTTATCAATCCATAGTTTCAATCATCTTTATAATAACCATAATTGTGTCTAAATTTTAAATTTCTCCTATAAAATAGTATAAATGTAACTTTTCATATAACAATGTTGATAAACCCCGAAATACTGCTTTGAGGTTCTAGTCTCAACCCGAGAATATTGAATTATAGATTTTGATAAACTCACAACTCAAACACCTATTTTCTACTGTGCAAGGATGAATTGTGTCCCGATAATATCTACAAACAAAATGTTTATTTGTTAGCATTTTAAAGTACATATACTTCAAACCTTATGTATCTCTTGTTTGGATTAGATTTAAATAATATTAAAAATATATAAAAATATGGCAATAATAGATGGGGTTATTAACAGAATAGTCGTAAATGATCAAAGTAGGAGCGCAACTGTTACTATAGGTAACGGAGGGGAGACATATAAGGTTACAGACGATCATGACAGTTCCTTTGGTGGAATGCTGAATCTTTGTATTGCTTCAAAGATTCATGATATCCGAGTTAGACTTACTCATGAAGGACCAGAAAGAGAAATTGATAAAATCGAAACTCTATAGGAGCAGTAATTACTATACCTAAAGAAGGTAATATGGTATTCAACCCTTAATTTATAACTATCATATTATCATCATTAATATCATCTTCATCTTTTGTTTTACATACACTTAATTCAAATCTGTCATTGCTTAACATATTAAAGAAAAATTTTTTGTTAGTAATTTCTTCAAGTAAACTCAATTCATAATACACATAAGTAATAAATTGTTTTGGAATTACCTCATCATAATTACTAGTACTCCTAGTATTGTTAAAATTATTATTTATCATCGACATTTTTATAGTATTTTCTTATCATTTAATGAGTATTATCATTATATATCGTTGAATGATATAGTAAATATATCACTTTTAGTTATATATCCTAATATACTACTGTAATAATAAATACTCTTCCAAGAATAAAAGCAAAAGACTAACATTTCATTTTCCTATAACGAAAATGAAAGGAGATTCATGGAGACTCATGTAATACAATACATGTCCTATAGTCTTGTTTTTCAGTCCAAAGAACTCCAGACAGAACTCCTCTTTTTTTACAAATAATTTTCTTAGTAATATAGATAGTTAAAATAAATAAAGAAATAAAATTACCAATTGATATAATTTTTTAATAATTATTTTGATATATTATTTCTAATAATATGAAATTTGTTGTAATAATT
>JAATVK010000120.1 GCA_014523485.1 Nitrososphaerales archaeon TH5894 | reverse complement strand
TTTTTGGATATAATCACCATTTAAATTATAATATTACTAGGAAGAAAAAGTTGATAATATGCTTACATTCCATTAAAATAATTAGGTGAATTATATATCAAACAACCCTTTATAATCTGTTTAACTGGAATGCCAGGTGCAGGGAAATCTACCGTAGCTGATGCAATAAAAGATGAAGGTTTTATTCTGATAACAATGGGAGATTGTATTAGAATGGAAGCCAATAGAAAAAATTTACAATTAACTGATAAAAACTTGGGAACTCTAATGTTAGATTTACGAAATATGTATGGTCCAGGTGCAATTGCTCAACTAGTAATTAATCAAATACAGAAAAAATATTATGATCCCAAATATAATAAATTTATAATTGACGGGATAAGGAGTATCCATGAAGTCGAATTAATGAAGACAATAGGAATAGTGAAAATTTTAGCAATACATGGATCAGTCATTACTAGATTTTTACATTTAAAAAATCGTTCTAGAACTGATGCTCCTTCTTCTCTTGAAGATTGTATAATGAGAGATAGACGGGAATTATCGGTTGGAATAAGTGAAGCTATAGCGTTTGCAGATGAAATGATATCTAATAACGAAATAACAGTAGAGCAGTTAAAGAAAAAAGCTAAATCCATAGCAAAAAAATGGATATATTCATTAGAGAGTTAAGTCATTACAGAAAATATTAGAAAAACAACATTTCCTCATTTACAAATCCAAATAGAGGTATATTGTAAAGTTAATCCTACAGAATCTGAGGATGTAATAAGCAAGGCAATTAATCTTATTTTGGAAGGTATAACTTTAGAATTTAAATATGGAGATCGGATAGTAGGTCAAAGTGGTAACTTAAAAGTGCTAAGCACTATCTATAACCAAGTTCGTGACAGGTCAACAACCTCTGTTCTTCGTAGGATATTACTTTCTCATTTAGACCAATCTTCTACATGGTTCTATATTAACAAGCAAGTTTCAACTATGGGAATTATTGTATTGGTTGATGATGAATTCGAATCACCTTTAGGACCAATTCGAATATATCTCAAAAGTAATAATATTGATAGAGTTATAGAATGGTTATGCCCAGAATAAGAATTATTCATATTCATAATTTTAATCTCCTTATCTGTTATTTTAACAAAAATATCTACATATGGATATTATCATTATTTCAACAAATTATTCTATTGTATGTATTAGTTCTGATAATGTTCTTTTTGGTTTGGGTTGTAAAACCTTTTTTGGATAACCAATACATAAAATAGAAGATGGAAGAAGATCTGTACCTATGGTTTCCATGACTTTCCTGTCGTCGATCATCCCAATCCATATAGAACTAAGACCCAGCGAATGAGCAGCTAACTGAGCATAAGCAGCAGCAAGTGTTGCATCTTGTATAGAAAATTTTCTTAAAATTTCGGATGAGAATTGCATTTTCACTCTACGTGGGTTCATACAGAATACTAATACTACAGGAGCATTTACATAGGGCTGATTATTTGCTGCGACAACTAGTTTTATTTTTATGTCAGGATTTTTAATATGAAAAATCTCAAATCCTTGAAAACCTCCAGCAGTAGGAGCAGTGTCTGCAGCAGCAAAAATTATATCTAGTTTCCAGTCTTCCACCTCTTTAATCTCAAATTTTCTTTGAGAACGTCTATTTAACATCACATTATAAATGTTAGTGTTTAAAATATCTTCAGAATCAAAGTCTTGGATGGGGGTTTCGGGTATAGGATATAGTCTATCTTGGGGTTTAGTTTCCTTAAATAACTTATTTAGTATATCTGTTGGATTTGACATAATATTACAAGCTTTTAATCATTAGAAAACTTTTTCGGAAATTTATCTATATTTTATCCTTCCTAATATTACAATTTAATTTTACCTAGAGATTTTTCAATTTTTGCAATTAAATAACATTGTCCTGAATCGGATATTAATTACGTATTATTTTATAGAATTTAAATAAATACCAAAGAAAAGTGCATTAGAGAAAAATTAAAAATCTATAGTTTAATAAGTTTAGACCTATAGTTTAATAAGTTTAGACCCAATAGTAATAATATTATACTCGATACGACCTAGTTTCTTTGAGTTTTGAGATGTAACAATAACATTTTAAATTTCTAAAGTCTTTATATTACCTTCATTTAAATTATAAGATGTATCGAGATTTATGTAGATATAAAACCTCACTTGGTTCAAGAATTTAAAAAAACTTAATGTATCTAATAGAAATCACATATTTTATATATATATTGTTAAATCATTAAAAATTTCTGGTCGAAATATAGACGAAAGTAATTGATGAGTAATGATTTGTTAAATATTGATCTTCCTTTTTTATTCAAAACCAAAAATCTCATCCAAAATTTGTTTTTAGTGAATAGTTCGGTTAACATAAAATTTTGAATTATTACTTAGATTTAGTATTATCAAGCATTATTTATTAATTATTAATTGTTCACAATATTGAAACAATATAAAATTACTTCGTCAAAGTAATACTAGAAAATAAAAAATTATGTCATATTCCAATATTCTAATTATTATTATATTCAATACAACTTTTATTTCGAATATTACTTAATAAACTCTTATTAATGCTTATCGTTGTTTTATTGATATGGGCTCGTAGCGCAGACCTTAGGGCGTAAAATGGATAGCGCGGATGCCTCCTAAGCGTCAGGTCGAGGGTTCGAATCCCTCCGAGCCCGTATTATATCGGGGTTCATATACATGTATATTGCAATATTAAAGTAGAAAGGAGACATCTAGATGCCCCAAACTCTTGAAACTGTTCTTACAAAAGTTCGACATATTAGCAATAATGTCAATAAGGAATTAATTCTAGATTATCATAGATACTTAATCTCTAGAGATACTAGCATAAACTATCAGAAAGACAATATCAAATTAATACACATGTTTGTTAAATTTATAGGAGAATCCAGTATGCTCTATGAAGTTAAGAATAAAGAAACAATAGTGGCATTTCTCGATTCAAAAAGAAAAAGTATTGAAGAAGATGCAGAACAAAAATGGATAACTACTTGGAACGACTATCTCTGGCGATTAAAAATGTTTTTCAGATGGTTACATAATGTCAGGATGAAAGAAGAGAACCAACAAAATTATCATGATATTCGTAATTGGATTACACCAGATTTTGTTATTATTAATAAAAGGAAAACAAAAAGATTAAGTCCCTATAATGAATCTGAAATATGGGATAGAGAAGAACTTTTATCAATTGTAAAGTACGAAATTTATAAAAGAAATAAGGCTATTCTTACTCTTCTTTGGGATTTCAATGCTAGACCTCATGAAATAACATTAATGAGAATTAAGAATGTGAGATTACGCGAAAAATATGGAGAAGGGGAAGTTCCTTATGAAGCAAAAACAGGAAGCGGACCTATTCTTCTAACATTTTCGTTTCCTTATGTACGGGATTGGTTAAATGAGCATCCTTTCAAAAATGAACCCAATGCAAGATTAGTCTGCAATCTACATACTGGTGGACAAATTAAACCAAATGCGATTTGGGATATGATGAGACAATCAAAAATTAGAATAAGAAGATTATTAGATAATAATAAAATTATTGATACAAAAGAACGAGAAAAACTAGAATACCTTCTTAAAACAAAGAAATGGAATCCATATTGTATAAGACATAGTGCAATAACATCAGATTCAGATTACTTACCAGACTACGCATTAAAGAAAAAAGTGAGATGGTCGATGAATTCTAAACAAGGAACTAGATACATAAAAAGAAGAATGGGAGATGAATTAAAGACAAAAATCCTCCAAAGAAATGGAATTATACAGGAAACTGAAACCAAGGTAAAACTCTCTATTTTAAATTGTCCAAGATGTGAACTTGTGAACGCTATTGAAAATAAATATTGTTCAAAAATGCAGTTATCCTCTAAAACCAGAAGCATATGATGAAATAAAGTTACAGGAAGATAAAAGGATGAAAATATTGGAAGAAAATCAAAAACTAAAAGATGACCAAATAAATCAATTAATTGCAAAACAAGAAAAATTTGAACAAATGATTCAATCTTTGATAGATATGGGACAGCTTAAACCTTTATCTCACAATTAAAGTTTTATAATTTATTAATTAAAACAGATACATTAAATAAAAATAATAGAAAGGTATAGTCTTCCGATGATAAAATTGCATCTATATAATTATTAGCTAAAGTTTGTATTTCTTCCTTGGTATTATAAAATAAAAGCATTAAATTAAATATTTGGTAAAAATTATCTTTCTCCAGATTTATTTTTTTGTTTATTATTTCATTTTTGAGTCTTTCCTTATGTTGTATTGTTATTTTTTTGTTTATTATTTTAGAACTATTATAACAAATTGTATTAAGAATAAAGATGAAATGATATCTAACTAATTGATTTTTAGTAATTAAGTTTTTGAGTAATATTCTGCCAGGTCCAGTAAATATTTTTTTCTTAGTAATAAAATCATTGGACAGTATATATTCAGAATGAAATCCTTCATATTTTGTTACTTCATTATCTTTTCTCCCAGGATGGATACAATTTACTTTTTTAATATTTTTAGCTCCTTTAATATTTTCTAACATCTTTAAATCCCTCACCATTATTTGCAATAATTCAGTCAATTCTGTTGAGGATATTAATTTCCTCTCTTTTTTAAGAGACATTAGTTGTTCATCAGTTATAATGCCAAAAATTCTCGAATTAGATATCAAATTTTTAATATTATTAAAAATTATATCGTTTAA
>JAATVK010000119.1 GCA_014523485.1 Nitrososphaerales archaeon TH5894 | reverse complement strand
CTGTTAGAACAATTATACGTATTCCAGATGATCTGTGGAATGAAATTCAAAATATTTTGCCAGATGAAAAGCCAGAGAATACGATAGGTCGTCGTCCCATTATTCCATACAGAAAAGTACTTGATGGTATCCTATTTGTCTTGAGAACTGGATGTCAGTGGAAAATGTTACCCAAAGAGTATGGTTCTGGTTCTACATGTCATAGAAGATTTCAGGAATGGATACAATTAGACATATTTGCTAGAATTTGGAGCAGATTACTATAAAATTATATGATAACAAAAGGGGTATCAAATGGAACTGGCAATCACTTGATAGTATATCCGTAAAATCACCTTTAGGGGGGCGATGACTGGACATAATCCAACGGATAGAGGAAAATTAGGAACCAAAAGACACATTCTAACTGATAAAAATGGTATTCCTTTGTCTATTGTTATAACATCTGCAAATACCCATGATGTTACTGTTGCAATTGATACAGTTGATAATATGGTTATCAAAAGACAATCATCATCAACATCATCAACATCAACATCAACAGACAGAAATAAGAAAAAGAAACAGAATCTATGTCTTGACAAAGCATATCATTCCAAAGAAGTAGAACAAGAAATTATCAAAAGGGGATACATATCACATATACGACACAGAAGAGAAGAAGAAGAAGAAAGAATATTTCATAGAAAACATCCCACAAGAAGATGGGTAGTTGAGAGAACTAATTCATGGCATAACAGATTCATGAGGAAATTATTTACAAGGTATGAAAAGAAAGATGAAAACTATCTTTGTCTTGTGCAATTAGCAAATAGCATAATTGTTTATAGGAGGATAATTTTGGGATAAGCTCTAAATTAAATTGGTTTATAATTAATCCATCTACCTTTTTTTTCATATTAGATTTATATGATCAAATAATTATCTCTTGTACAGTGGCAAAAATCAAATCTATTTATTTTCTCTAATTTAGTAACAATCTTGCAAAATGATAGATAGGTTCTATTCTAATTTGGATGTTCCTAGGAGGACTTGCCAGTAATAAAACATCCATTACTACTATTCTAATTATGTATCTTCTTAAGTTAGGAGCGGATTATTAATGATATAATTTATGGAAAGATTAACACCTTTCTAACTCAATTATTATACAAAAATAATAATCATATCTTAAATAGACTATATTTAAATTTTTTGATATATATAAATAATATCTATAAGTAATAACCATAATTTGCAATTTCATAAAAAATGTAGTGTTAGTTATTAAAATCTATTTATAAAAATATGAAGTAACAGGAAATAATTCAAAATATATTTAACTTGTATCTTCATTCTTTATAGATAGCAAATAATAAACGAAGCCAAAAGTTACAAAAGTATTATAGGTAGAAATAATCTTCTATATTCTAGATAATAGATGAAAGTTGTAGCCATTGCTACTATGCCTTTTGATTTAGAGGTGGCTTGTTTTGGGACACTTTCCCGATTTATCAACCAAGGACACGAGGTTTTCCTTATCATAGCTAAAATAAGCACTGAATGGAATGAAACAGAAATGAATGAATTAAAAAAACATGCAAATATGATAGGTGTATCTAAGGTATATTCTACTGATGAATTTGATTATTCATCCGTGACTCAATACAATGTAGATATAATAAATCTTATAATTAAGGACATTGTTCCTGGTATTGTATTTATACCATTTTGGAAGTCATCGAATATTAAGCGACAAATAGTTTCTAAGGCTTCCCTAATTGCATGTAGACGTATAGGAAGTATTTTAATGTATGAACTTGAAGATAATAAACTCTTTCAACCATCTGTTTATTTTACAATTTATCCCAAAGACATCCTATTAAAGATGAAATGTCTTGCCAATCATTATAATAAAAGTTATTTTCATCTAAAATTATTAGAAAATAATTTTATTTTGGATTTAACTAATATGCATCGATCTCACTGGTCTTTATTAAAAATCATTAAAGATCACTCTGATACGTTAAACAATCAAGATAAGTTGATTGACGAGGAAGTTAGAAGTAACAAAAATATAATTGAAGTCTTTGAAAGTCACAGAATTATATTAAATGATCAAAATAATACTGACAATATGATATTTTAGCATTAGTATTTTATGTATGTTAATGAGATAAAAATTATTCCAAATATCAATAACAAACAAAGTTATTAAAGAAAAGGACCTACAATGAGTGCTTTAATACCGACGATCAAACCATTGAACAAACTGTTTTAACATATTTTTCTGCGACTGCGAAGTTCCATACCATATATTTACCCCATCGCTGTAATTGTCTATAATGTCGTACGCAGCTGCCATCTTTGCTACTGTTGTTCCTACTCTTTGTGTAGACACTTGTGATAATGTTATTATGCTACTGTCAAATGTTTCTATTTTCTGGAGTATTGGTTTTACAAACTGATAGTAGGCAATTCTATCATTTTGTAGAGATTGTCCCTGAATTACATATATTTCTGGATGAGCATTTTTAAGAATGTCATTTAAATGTTGTGTTGTTAATGCTTTGGATGGAGCCAAAAGACACTTTAATCCATTTTGTCTAGCAATATCACAAGCCTTTACCATTGAACCTATTGGATCATTTACTTCGTTTATAGGAGTAAGATCTTTTTCAATATTATAGCCTATGAATGATCCTCCTCTACTCTTAATGACTGGTGCATAAGTTTGAACTTCTTGTAATGATTGAACTTCACCACCATCACTACCACATATTTGTCGTAATGCATACCAATAGGTATTGAGTGGATAATTTTCATTTGGATGAGCCGTATTAAGATCACGATTATTTGTATACTGTTTAAAGATATTTATTGTGACCCACTTGTTTTGATCCCATCCCATCATGATAGTGTTCATTCTTTCTCCCCTGGTTTTATCGCAATTATCGTTAATTGTTGTTATTATAATAGGTGGCTCTTTCTGTTCTGCAAGCGCGTAGTGGATATTAAATGAGAATTCACTTTCTAGCGAAAGAGTTAAAAAGAAGAAGGATAAGAAAAATAGTAAAAAATAATTATTTTGGTCTATACTAGTTAATATAGAATAACTATAAATTTTCATATCAATTTTAAATATTAATTTTATATATACGTGTATAAAAACTTATCTGAAGTAAAGATTAACAAAAAATAATCCATCTACTAAATAGAACTTCCTAGCAACGTTAGTAAAATAGAGTTATTATTTTTGCATAACATGCTATATTAGTCTATGTTATTTCCTCTTGAATAATTTGAATAATAAAAAGAAAATAAAAATTATTCAACAGATTATAAATTATCACATAATCTTTTTGTCAAATTAAAACAATAACAATAAAATAATTTATCTAAATTTTCTAATTTAGTCAAGTTTAAGGTTTTTATATACTCATTAATATACTTCGTAGAGAGGTTATTCCCAAAAAAGGTACAATGTTCTGATTAAATTAAATATAAGAATTTTATATATCTATCAATATTCGGTTTTTATATAGAAGTAATCCCAAAAATGGCATTAATGAAAATACTTATTTTAGGTATGGATGGGTATATCGGATGGAGCCTGGCAATGTATTTGGCGAATAAAGGTCACCAAGTAAGTGGTATAGATAATGGTTCAAGAAGACAAAATGTAGGAAGTATTGATTCCACCTCAGCTCTTCCTATAAAAAGTATGCATGAACGAATAAGTGCTTTTAAAAAAATTTTTAATAAAAATATTTCATTTTACAATGGAGATCTTTTAGATTATAACTTTTTAAAAAATGTTATATGTGAAATACTCCCAGATACAATTGTGCATCTTGCAGAACAACCTTCTGCTCCATTTAGCATGATTGATAGAGAACATGCTATCTATACACAACACAACAACATTGAAGGTAATCTCAACGTTTTATATGCTATAAGAAATGAATCTCCAGAAAGTCACTTGGTAAAATTAGGAACCATGGGTGAATATGGGACACCAAACATAGATATTCCAGAAGGCTTTTTTGAAATTGAATATAATGGAAGAAAAGATATACTTCCATTTCCAAGGCAACCTAATAGCATTTATCATTTAAGCAAAGTTCATGATAGTGCAAACTGTCAATTTGCCTCCCGAGTTTGGGGTATTTCCTGTACTGATATCATGCAAGGGGTGGTCTATGGTTCAAGTACAGCAGAAGTAGTATCTACTTCACTTTTTACACGGTTCGACTTTGATGAATCATTTGGTACAGCAGTAAATAGATTTTGCTCTCAAGCAGTTATAGGTTCTCCATTAACTCCTTATGGAAAAGGAAAACAGAAGAGAGGTTTTATAGATCTTCTTGATTCAATACAATGTCTAAGAATTGCAATTGAAAATCCTCCAGACAAAGGCGAATATAGAGTTTTTAATCAAATAGACGAAATTTATGATATCATTCAATTAGCAGAATATGTTATGAAAATAGGAATTAATAATTATGGATTAGATGTATCAATCTCAAATATTCCTAATCCAAGAAAAGAAAGAGAAGAACATTATTATAAAGTAGAGAATAATCATTTGAGAAAACTTGGATACAAACCTACTCGAACCATTGAAGATACTATAGATACTATGATAAATGATCTAATACCTTATAAAGAAATTTTAACACAATATAAGAAAGTAATACAACCAAAGACATTATGGGACGATAGAAAACAAGAAAAACTAACTCCATATGCTAAATAAAAGGAAGTAATACAACCAAAGACATTATGGGATGATAGAAAACAAGAAAAACTAACTCCATATGCTAAATAAAAGGATAATGTAAAAAATGGTAGAACAAATTATTAAATCATTATTTAGTAAAGATGATAGTTTTAACAATACTGCAATTTCTGAGTTAATAAAAAGGTTATCAATTCCATCTAGTTTTTCAATTGCCATTAATAGGTTAATAACTTCCGATTATTGGTCAAATAATACAATAGTATCTAAAAATAATAACTTTATATTACAAAACAGAATCAAACTACAAAAATTTATCATTAGATATCATTTAGAGGCAGAAACAATGACAGCAAATGTACTAAATAATATAAATTTATTGAATGAACCAAATACTCAACTGTTGGTTTCAATACACCAACCAAATCTCTTTCCATATGGAGGTATATTCAAAAAAATAATTCTTCTAGAAGCTCTTAAAAATACAATAGAAAAATCTAATGAGGAAAAAAAATTTATCAACTTATTCATTATTGTAGACCATGATTTTATGGATGAATATTGGGTACGTAATGCTGAACTACCAAGTGTCTATCATTCTTTAGGAATACTTACACTTAGAATGCCTGTAGATAAATCAAAAAGATGGCTAATGATAAAGAATATGCCATTGCCAACAAGAACAATTTTAGAGGATTGGAAACAACAGATAAGCTCATGGTTAATAAAGAATTCGTCTATGTATTTATCGTCTAAAGTTGATAAAATGTCTGTACTTAACAATTTTGAGGACTTCTGGAAGGAAGTTGAATATTCTTATTCAAATGCAAAATCGTACTCCGATTTGAATTCATTTTTGATGTCATCGATAATAAATAAAATGTGGAATTATGGAACTCTATTTGTAAGATTTTCTGATCTTTCTCCGGTATTTGAAGATGGCATCAAATATTTAATTTTAAATTATGAGAAATATTCCGAAATCTTGAGAAAAAGTGAATCTATGTTTAAATTCAATGGCATAGATATGGGAATAAGCCCTAGCGTATATGAAAATGCACCTCTATGGCTCCATTGCAAATGTGGTAGTAAGGCATCTACAAAAATATATAAAAATCAAAATGAAAAAATATTTCTCGAAGGGAAATGCAAATCATGTAAGAAAGATCTTCATTTAGATATAGGGACTAAAAATGATATAGCTCTTTCATCTGACATTTTACAAAATCTTTCTCTCAGGGCAATTCCAAGTTTATTATTGTATTCTAGAGATCTTGGAATTAATTGTTATGCTTCAGGTGTTGCAGGTATCAAGTATATAATATTTGGAAGTAGACTATTCGAAGAATTATCAATCAATATGCCATTGATCATGATCTGGCCTTCAAGAGATGTATACTATGGCATTGGACAAAAAGAAGCATTGAAAACTCTGAGGCTAGCAAAGTACAGTGATATCAATACATATTTAGAATTATTAAAGCAAAAGAATTTAGAATATGAAAAAAAAATACAACCTTTATTAGATGAACAACAAGGTAGATTAAAGGTTAACGAATCTATACCTCAACAACTTCGTCAGGACTTTTCCAATCTAAAGGAAGAGCAACGCAAAATTCGCCAACAAATAAAGGTTACAGAAAAAGTCAAAAATACTACTGACTTGCGTCCATGTTTTATAGACTATGCTGTGAATTTTGGAATAAAAAATATAGGGATACAATGGTATGATAGTCTCATAAAGGAGAATAATTTAGTAACACCACTTCTTTTGAATATTCCGCGAGACTTGTACTAAAATTAATTATAATAATAATTGACCATAAATGAAAAAATATAATCCAATGATTTTTGAGAATGTATTTTTACCTTCTACTAATATTACTAGTATCAAAAGTGAAGATAATATAGTATGACAATAACTGAAATAGAGTCAAAAAAAGGTAAATTATCAATAAAAAGAATATTAGCTTATTATCCTATAAGATATCATTTTGTTGCTTTTATTCTTGGCTGTTTTTTCTTGAGCAATTTTATGATATTCCAGTCAACAGAAGAACAAATAATAAAAGAGATGCTTAATTTCTTTGGATTTTCTTCAACTTTAATTAATGGAACTTTTCTTGTTGGAGATATGATGAATCCTGCTAAAATTTTTTTATCAGTTTACCCACAACTTCTTTTTATTACAGTTTTTTCTACCTTTGCCCTTACTATTGGTAGATTTAAATTAATAAACCGTATAAAGTTTATACTTTATGCATTTTTGTATTTTATTACCTCTGCAATATTACAATTTTTTATAATTGCTTTCCTGCTATTATTAGATATTCCCACCTCCGAACTTGCTTCTACCTTTAAGATATTTGCTCTTTTTTTTGTAACCATTTTAGGAGCATTATTTATGGAGTATGCCCTCTTTACCCATATTACTTTTCCAACTCCAACAAAAATAAAACCTGTCATAAAAAGGAATTATTTGAAAGAATACTTTTATTTTATCTTAACTATAATAACTGCTATTCCAATTCTTTATTCGTATATTACTTTTATCGGTCTTGACTTTAAAACTCCTATCCCTTTACTAGTACAGCTTCACTTGTGGTGGAATATATATACTATATTATTTTTTGCCATTTATGTAGCAAATCTTATTTATGAAATAAGACTACCTTCATGGTTAAAATTTTCTAAATCGTCACAATCAAATTATAATCCACCATCAGTGACCTATTTAATACCTGTTTACAATGAAGAGATGTATATTGGTGGATTAATAGAAAGTATTGATAAAGCTGCTTCAAAATATTCAGGCAAGGTAGATATAGTTCTTGTTAATGATGGTTCAACAGACAATACGGCTAAAGTTGTTTCTGATGCTTTCAGTAATTTGAAATATTGTACTGGGCAGCTAATAAGTATACCCAATTCTGGTAAAGGATTTGCATTAAAAACCGGTCTACAAAGAGTTACGGGAGACATCATATTTCGTACTGATGGTGATAGTAGAATGGATGAGAATATTCTCAGTCCAATGATGCATCATTTTAAAGACCCTCAAGTAGGATCCGTTGGTGGTTGGACTTATGGTATAGCAGAAAAAAGTCTCATGCAAAAGATTCAGTGTATGATGTGTGCAAGTTATTTTTATACAAAAAGAGGTCAGGAAATAGTTGATGGAATAATTACACAGCCTGGCCCATCAACTTGTTTTAGAAAAGAAGCAATACAAATTTCTGGTGGATGGATCGATAATATTTTTGGTGAAGATGGAGAAATTACTAGCAGAATCGCAAGACTTGGTTATAGAAACGTATTTGAAGGACGTTCTATAGTATATTCAGAGATTCCAGAAACTCTTCAAGGATTCATCAATCAACGAGCAAGATGGGGAGTTGCCTATTATCATTCAAGAGGAAGAAATTTAAGACATCTACGAGATAACATAATGCCTAGATCTTTTATTTTTCTATGGAATCTTATAGGTCACGCGTTAGGATTAGGAAAGAGTGTTACCTGGGCTTTCCTTTTTGCATCAATCACAATTGGCAATATAGATCTGTCACTTTTGGAAATACCTACACTTATTCTTGCAAAAATGATTGCTATTCATTTACTAATTAATTCGCTATGGATAATACTATTTGCACACCGTTTGAACAAAGTAAAAAGAAAAAAATATGTTATTTTTTATCCGTTTTTACGTTGGGTGAATCTAATACTTAACGTATATGCAAAACCTATGTTAGTAGAGATACTTCTTTCTTGGTCGCACGATTGGAAGGAATATAATGTCGAAGCATTCCTGGCATTGAGAAAAGAAGTTAGTAAAAAGATTGATCCATTATATCCTGAGGGTGAAGCCACTAAGGAAATTTATAGGGGAAGAGAATAATTTAAAAAATTATAAATACATAAACCTGATACATTCACTTTAGCGATTAATATAATTTGTCTTGTTTTATTCTAACTACGATATTAATTGTAAAGATATTTTAATTTGCATGCAATTTATCTTTTAAATATAAATGATCTCTTTGCACTCTGAGAACACCTAGATAAATTACAATATTATATATATTTAATTTCTATAGCTTTTTCAGATATCTTAATTATAAAAACAAAGGTCCCAATTTCTCTATTATAGTTTCTGAAATAATTTTTTTATAAGAATGAGATAGTATAAATCCAATTTAGATTTTTTATATAATTGGCTAATGAATCAACAAAAATTATAATATTTGATTATTTCATTAATTACAATGACTTTTTAGTTTTAAAGGCTATTTTCCATAAATTTATTAAGAAATATAATATATGAAAATTAATGTTAAGTTTTCTTAAATATAGTGCAAGACTTTCTTTAGTTGTAGTAGTTATTTTTTATATTAACACAACTTCATTTCATGTTGATAGCCAAATACAAATAGATCAACTTAATAGAATAAGAGGAACTCCATCAGAAAATACTATTCAAGGCACTACTGGAAATGACCTAATATATGGACTCGAAGGTGGTGATAGCATACAAGCTAAAATGGGAAATGACTATATACAAGGAAATGAAGCAAAAGATGAGATACATGGTGGAGAAGGAGATGATATTATTCAAGGAAATGAAGGCGATGATCATTTACAAGGAGAAGTAGGAGATGATATGATTGCAGGAGGAGAAGGAGATGATTATATAATTGGAAATGAGGGAAATGATAGGATGGCTGGAGGAATAGGTGATGATATCTTTGAAGGTGGTTTAGGTATAGATCAATTTGAATGTGGTGATGGAACAGACTTTGTATTGGATTATGGTAATACTGCTTTGGAACAAGATATTGTAACAAGTGATTGTGAAGCTGTTATTAACAAAGCTACTCCAAATCAGACTTCAACCATAGATACGAATCAAACTCAACCATAGATACATCTTAAATTACTAATATACTTAATAACTACCCAAAAAATCGATTTTTATTTTTTTATTAATTTTTAAATATTTTGAGATCATTTTTATTATCTATCTTTATTATTATATTTTTAAATGGATAATACTATAGCAAATGATAACGGTATTAATCCACTGATTAATAAAAAACAGATATAATATTCAATAAAAAGAGAATAAGGTTTTCTATAAAATGTTAAGATCTAATTTAATAAAATTTTTTATGATAAAGACATAATAAAGAGTATTAAAAAGGAGCCAAATCATACTATTTTTATCGTTATAATAATAGTAATAAAATTTATTATCATTATAATAAAATTAATGAAGACTCTTTATCGTTCTTTTTCTGTTAATTCCATTTTTGTTATATATAAATATGATAATATTAAAAATTAACGCTTTTCATATTTTCTCGATTTTAGATTTATTCACATCTATTTCAGATGACACTTTATTTCTAATTTTTATATTATGCAGTTAATTGGACAATTTTATCCGATTGTATACTTGTTGTATATCACAGTTACTTTCTTTTTCTATTCTTATTCTAATTCTTTTATTATTATTATTGTTGTTGTGAGAAACATGGTTAGTTATGTTCAAGAGGTTCAGTCCTCACTTATCTGTCTTTGAAGTATTGTATTACATCAAAATTCTCTTCGAGGCTTTTTCCTAAATGAGAATTTCTCTCTTGATGAGAATGGACTCTCGTTTCAAATACAAAAAGTATAGGCTTTTTATGTCTATACTAATAGATCTAATGAAATTCAACTGCCCTGCTACAAAAATATAATTTTCTTTCTAATGAAGTATTATAACAATAAAGTATGCTTTATGAATTGGTTCAATACAACAAGAATCCATAACCAACAAAAGTGTTGTAGATACCTTCTGGATAATAACAGTTTAATCATGAGATATTATGAATGCTATGATACTCTTTTTTTTATTGTAAATATGACATGATAAACCAAAGTTTATCTTTGAATCCAATTCCAATACAAAATACAAATATTTAGTTTCTATTTTATATTGAAGAAACGTTAATTAGAAAAGAAATACCAGAAGAAAGATATCAATTTATTTATTTATAGACCCTTTTAATAAGATTCATATAAAAATAAAAATTAAAAATATTGATAATTCAGAATAAAAGATAAACTTAATTGGTATTAAATTAAAGGTGAATATAATGACTTATAAACTATTAATAGGAAATAATTTCATTTTAGGTAATCCAAAAAAAGTCAAATTTAATGATTCTCAAATTTTTTCTATGGATGAAGATAATCAAGGTCCATATATTAAATGGTGAATTATTTGATATAGGAGGCACAAAAATTATGGATATCGTTAAAAATAATATAATATTTTGTAGTCAAGAATTAAGTCAAAAATACAAGGAAAGAGATCATATTTTAATTGTAAATAAAGATGGTGAAATTCTTAATAATAACCATAATGTCAAAGAAAATAGTAGCAATAGGTGCTCATCCTGGTGATATTGAAATGAATATCGGGGGAACTTTAGTTAAACATACTCAAAGGGGAGATGATGTATATTATATTGTTTGTACTCTTGGCATTGGAGGTTTAAGTGAAGTGGGTGATCTCAAAATCAGGGAGAAAGAAACAATAAATGCTGCAAATGTTTTAGGTGCAAAATTACAAATACTAGATTTTCCTGTTCTTAAATTAAATAAGCCATCTATGGAATTTGTCAATATTATAAAAAGTGTTTTAGAAAAAATAAATCCTGATAGAGTTTATACACATACTCCTTACGATTATCATCAAGTGCATATAACAGTGAGTGAATGTGTTACCAAAGCATCACAGCATATTCCACAAGTTTTATTTTTTGAATCTATATCATCTGGAAATCCAGATTTTACTCCAAATGCATATGTTGATATTAGTAATTATATAGATACAAAAATAAAAAGTATAGAATGTCATATTACTCAATCAAAAAGATTGTATCTACAATCAAAAGTGATAAGATCATTT
>JAATVK010000118.1 GCA_014523485.1 Nitrososphaerales archaeon TH5894 | reverse complement strand
TATCAATGCTCCCATTAAAAATAAGCTAAGATTTATTGCTGATTTGTGCATTGAATTTACAAATCAGATAATATATAACTGAAGTGCTTAGGTACACTTGCTAACATAGTATTACTGAATTAGATTAGTAAATTTGATTAGTTAATATTTATTTTAATATACATTTGCTAATTTTTATTAATAAAATAATACAGAGACTTGGTATAATGGTGAATCAAGTACATTTCTCTATCCTCTTATTTTGTTACTAGTAATAATAACTTAATATCGGGTTCGGTGGGATTCGGACCCACGACATTTTAACCCCTTGTAAGACTGGTTAAGAGCCAGACGCTCTACCTGGCTGAGCTACGAACCCTTAATTTGGAGTAATTTCGATAAAATAAATTCTTTTCTAGATATTCACTTTATGTTTTCATATCATTTTTAATAATGTAGGTTTATTATTATTATTATTTTAATGGTAAAAGGTTTAGATATTTATCTATAGGTTTAGTGTTTTTTTGTAAAATGCACTAAGGGTATAGATAACTCAATATTGGATTAACTCTATCTACGTCAATGTGAGATATGAGAGGTAATCTTAGTTTATTGAGCTTTGTTAATATCATATTTACTGTAAAAAGATTGATCTTCTTTTTTTTCTCAAAATCTGTATATGAATCTCAAGTTAAATTGGATTCATAATGAGTAGGGTTTATAGGTGAACGATATGGATGAGGCTTGGTATTGCTTATGTGCAAGCCAGGGCGATTATGTAATCGCCAACAAGTTTTTTATTATTAAAATTCTCGGTTAGATTTCTAGATGTATATTCGAAACTTTTTACACCAGAATTATAATAATCATTTGTGCTTCGGTGCACAGATTTAATGTGTCGCTCAAAGTTCCATTTTGGCGACATCGATCTATTACATATACTACAGACATAAGGTTGTTTCTTACCACCCAACAAAACGATAATAATTATTTAAAAGATCTCATTAAAAATCATCTACTTTGAGTGACTCAGAGTCACTCAAGTTACTATAATAATAAAAATTAAGAATTGAATAAATAATAAATAAATAAATTGTGATGAAACCTTGAGAGTAGTTCACCGACAAAACAAAGAAAAAAATAAAATATTTTTCGTTATTTTACATAGAAGCAGAAGGAGCAGTAGGTTCTTCTTTTTGGTTCTGAAACATTCTGAGAATAGTATCGGATACCGAGCAGTTTAATCTTTCTTTTTCTTTCAATATCTGTCTATATGCATCTAATGTAATATATACAGGAATAGAACCAGTTCCTTCAAGTAAAGCTTTAACCCTATAAAGCCCATTTTCAATTCCTCTTTCAGCTATTTTCTTTAGCTTTACCTTATCAATAAAACTTCCTAGTGGTCCCATTGGCATGTCGTAATCAACGGTTATACCAGTCTTAGTTAATTTTTCATTTAATTCTTCAAATTCTACTTCAATTTGCCATTTTTTGAATGGTCCCTCAATCATTTTTGCTACAATTTTTCTATGAGGAATGTAATCAATAGTTTCGCAATCCCATTCTAATCTTTTTCCATCGAAATCTCCACTTATTCTAAAAATAGTGCCTACACCAAAACCATTTTTAACCTCAATTGGAATAATATTAAGACCCATATTTTCTGGAAATTGATCAGCCATATGTTCAGGTCTTGCAAAATAAGTAAAAACTTCGCTAACAGGAGAGTTAATTTTCATAGACTTGCTGATGGTAGTCATTATCCTATCTTATGGTGATATTCAATAAAGTGAATTTAAAGGTTTCTTAAAGTTATCAATAAAACCGACAAAAAAATGCATTAAGTTTCAAAGAATAATAGGGACCTGAACTTAAAAAGTAAAAAATCAGGTTTTCCATCCTTTTTAGTTTAGGTAAGGGGATTCGCATTAACTATTTCATCCAAACATTTGATAATATCATCTCTAGTAACCTCTCGTGGATTGTTATCTAAATGGCCTCTATCGGGCATAATTACATCTGCAGCTTCCTCTAACGGTTGTTTCAATTTCAGAGGTTCAAACTTTAATTTCTGACAAATCTTCTTAAATCTTTCATAAAAAATGGATTCATTGAATTTATGTGCTACAGTTGTACAAGATGATAATGAGTAGCCGTGAGGAACACCTTCATTGGAAAATACATAAGAAAGAGCATGACCAAGGGTTGTAGATGAATTTCCAAAGCCTATTCCCGACAACATTGCACCATAAGGTAACAAATCTGGTTTATCGTTTATTATAGCATCTTCCAAAATATCAAAAGCTTCCTTGCAAAAGAATTTAGTAAATGGATTACTAAGTTTACTGTCATAACCTTCTGATGCTTGAGCGGCAGCATCACAGGCAGAATTCCTCATTATGTTGAATGGTGTACCTGACAGAAAATATGGATCAACAATAGCTGCATCAGCCAAAAATGCTTCATCCTGCAACAATTTTTTCTTATGCTCAAAACTAATGACTGCATATGTTGTCATTTCTGCTCCTGTTCCAAAGGTTGTTGGAATAAGTATCTTCGAGATACCAGTCAATTTGCTTAAATATTTACATAAATCCATAGAACTACCTCCACCTAAGCCTATATAGGCAGAAATCTCCCTACCTTCATACTCCTTTTTAATTTGTTCCACTGACTCTATAGCAGGATCAGGAGTTGCTCTATCATAAAGTTCATAATCCGTGATTCCCATATAATCAATCCATTTGTTATAGATTTCTGGGGTTGTTGTAGTAATTATTAAAGATTTTTTTGGATATTCAAATTCTTTTGCAGCATTTTTTCCAAAAGCTATCTTCTTGGGCATCAATACTTTCCACATAATACTCAAAAAGAAGAGATAAATTATTAAATTTAAATTTATAGTATTTTCAGAAATTAAAAATGTAGATTTACCATGATAAAAGCAACTTTTATACCATCAATAACAACCTTATTAACTAATTATCTATGTATGTATGTTTACGAACAATTAGGACTATTATTATGAACTAGACGCGATTCCTATTTAATATAAAATTAAAATATTATACTTTATTCGAGCTTTAACTATAAATTTTGATATAAATAATTAATTTTTTAATTTTAATTCAAATATTCAAACTAAGATATTATTAACTTTATTTCTGGTTATATCATCCTCTCGGATTTTTTCAGATTCAAAGACAATGAAAAGGACATAAATAAAAATAATAGTAGAAATGAGGATGAAGAAAAAGCTGTTGACGATTACCATGATTCTTTAAAATGTCTAATGAAAACCAAAATAATATTTTTTAAATTCCCAATTTTTCTGAAAAATTACACAAATAGATAATGCCTATCACTCTTTAAAAGATAAAGAGGAAATAATGTTACATCAAATTATAGAGTCTTTAAAAGTGAAGACAAAAAGATTCTAAAATTTTTTAATGAATAATAAAGTTAGAAGAGACTTGAATATCTTAGAAACATAAAAAAAGTTATTGAACAAACTTCAATTAAATATAATTGGCTCATGATATTAGTGACACATAGAAGTTTAGGACCCATTTTAAAAGAATAAAAATTTAGTGGTATCTGAAGAAAAGAGTAAGAATGATGATAAAAATGAAAACAAAGAAGAAAGATGAATACATTCATACAAACAATAATACAAAAAATTCTGAAAGATATCTATAAAGAGATTCATATTGAAGGAAAGTGATATTGAGAGGTTGATACAGCATTTAACAAAATAATGGTTTATAACGAGAATAAATAATCACAAAAGCCAAAGAATAACGAACAATCAATGCATGAACCACAATGAATATAACACCTTGTGTGAACATTAAATTATTGATTTTATATCTTGTAGTGTTTAAATTTACTTTCTCATTAAAAATTATAATTTAAAGAAGTTGTAAGGAACATATTCAAAAAGAGTATCTAAGTATGCGAAGAGATATTAATTATGAGAAAGATAAATAAATTTTTACATTTATAAATTGCTTATTCTGTTATCAACAATAAATACAGCTTTGTAAAAGTAGTCTAAAATGAGTATTAATATTCGGTTATAAATGTCAAAAAAATTATTAGTCAAAGATATACAGATTATTTTTATTTCCCCTTCACAAAAATAGACATTATCTATTTATATTAAATATAGTTTACATGATACTAACCAAAGACTACTACGATTGGTATGATCAACTAACTATTTCTTTTCCAAAGTTACAAGAGAATGCTAATAGTCAAATTAATTAACCCAATCTATCATAAATAATTGACTAATTTATGTGGATCCCCTTTATTTCTACTGGAAAATAATTCTAATATTATCTTATTATCTAATTTTATCAGCAATATTATTTTTAACATTGACGATTGGTAAGCAACCCCTTCAAATATTTCTTTAATAATATTGTTCTGTTGCAGAGAAATAAACATAACCTGATTATCGAACTAAATTCTATAGAGTTAAAAAATATTTTTACCTAGAATTTATTATTCGAAGACATTTGAACGATAATCAGTAATTGAATAGAATTATTGTTATTCTATCTTTCACTATTTTTAATTTCATTCTTTAGTATCCCTCAATTATAATATATGTCTAAATTTATAGTTTGGTTTTTAATAGCTTACACAATTAAAAACTATTTTTGAATATTGTTACTGTTATAACTTTTCTTTGCAACAAATCTTTATATCATAGTATTGACTTTATGAATTACTCTCTCTACCACTTAATATACCTATTTTAGTCAAATATTTAATAATAATACCTATAATTCAATCTACTTTATTTGCGCATCGAGAAAATAATACTCAACTGTCTCGGATAGGTTATTACTCAAATTTATAATTGAGAAACTCTATTGTTGCTAGATTTACCATTTAATTCCTCTCGAATTATTAGATAATATTATCACAACTGTGAATCATAGATAAAGAAAAACTAACTCTGAAAAATGCTCCATTCTTGTCATAGGTTTATTATCATTTTTTTCCTAAGGATATGACTTTGATTTTGCAACAAGATGTATTAGAAGGTAGTTTAATAAATTACTATTTTAGATTTTATTGGCAGGATATAGGTATGAAACACCTTTCTCGAATTGACACTAGGTTCTGAAATCTAATCTTATTTTTACTAATTGGCTATAGCTAAATGAAAATGATATCAGCAATAAAAAATTGAGTATTATTGAAAGATATGAATATATGTTTTTGATTAATCATTTTTAATATGAGAACGTTTATTGCTGTAGACTGTAACAATAAAGAAAACATTCGGAAGATACAGCAAATGATACTAAAATCTGTTCCTAATCTGAATGGAGGTATTAAGGTTATAGACCCACAAAATCTCCATTTTACACTGTTTTTTTTTGGTGAAGTGGATGAAAAAACTGTAGAACAAATTAAAAATAAAATGAATGAAATAACATTCCAAGGCTTCGAAATAATTTATAAAAAAATAGGCGTATTCCCATCATTCCAGTTTCCAAAAGTTATTTGGATTGGTTTAGATGACAATAGTACAAAGAAATTAACTTTAATCTCTGAATTAGTAAAATCTAAAATGGAACAAATAGGATTTAAACCCGACAAACAATTTAAACCTCATTTGACATTATTTCGTCTAAAAAAACCGATATCAAATATTAAAGATTACTTACCTAAGGATACTGATTTTATAGCAGGTTCAGATATTATTGACAAGATTCATATAAAAAAAAGTGAGCTTTTTCCTTCGGGTCCAGTATACTCTAATATTTCGACGGTCTTTGCAAAATAAGTACTAAATAAAATGAGTAATATTAATAATAGTAATAATAATAATATAATTAAGTCTGATGCTAAGGATTTAGAGATTGATACTATTACTGATAAAGTTTTGAAGACAATTAAGCCTTCATTAAAGGATTTCCAGAAATTAGAAGCAATAGAAAACAAAATAAAAGATGAAATTTATGGTTACAAAATACCACAAATAGTAGATATCAAAACTGGAGGTTCTTTTGCAAAAGACACAAATCTTAAAAAAGATATGGATATCGATATTTTTATTTTAATTGATAAAAATACAACTGAGCTAGATTTTGAGAAGATAGCGCTAGATGTAGGTTTCAAATCTTTAAAGGAATATCATCCTATTACACGCTATTCTGAACATCCTTACGTAGAAGGTTATGTTTTTCTTAACAATAACAAAGAACATGTAAGGTTAAATGTAGTACCATGTTACAAAGTAGAACAGGGGCAATGGAAAAGCTCTGCTGATAGGTCACAATACCATACAGAATATATGATGAAAATACTTACCCTTGAGCAAAAAAATCAAATCAGAATCTTAAAAGCCTTTTTAAAAGGTATTGGAATCTATGGAGCTGAACTATCAATTGCTGGATTAAGTGGTTATGTTACTGAGGTTTTAATACTAAAATATGGAAATTTCAAAAATGTTATTAAAAATATTGCAATGTTGGAAAAGAAAGGTAAAGTAATTGCTATAGATAATATTCCCAATAATATTACTGAAAAATTTCAAAGTCCAATAATAATAATCGATCCTGTAGATTCAAATCGTAACTTGGGATCGGCAATATCTCCTGAAAGTCTCTCGAGATTTATTTTTGGCGCGAGAGTTTTTTTAAAAAAACCCTCAATTAATTTTTTTAGTATTAATAGCAAGAAAGATTTGATAAATTTTGATAAGAATTTACAGAAGTTATCGGAACTATTACAATATATTTTAGTTTTAGAATTTAAATATAAAAATAGAAGTTCTGATATAATTTGGGGCCAGTTAAAAAAATTAGCCTTATCACTTGCCCGACATTTAAATGATAAAGAGTTTGAAGCCATAAAGAGTGAATGCTATATTTATAATAATAATTTGGCAAAGGTATTATTTTTATTAAAATTTAACAAGCTTCCACATTTTGTTAAAAAAACTGGTCCAAGTATATTTATGGAAAAGGAGATGTTTAAATTTGTTGAAAAGAATAAAGAAAAATCAGCTATTATATGGATAGGAGACGATATGAGACTTTTGTGTCTAAAAAAAAGAGAGATCACTGATGCAATCAAATTTTTAGAACGATCAATTAGATTAGATAAACGTAATTTGGGAATCCCTAAAGGTTTGCTCAATGATTTAAACAAAGGATTTAAAATATATAAAATAAACAAGAACACAGTAAAAAATATACATAACCAGAGAGTTATTCACGATTTTCTATTTAAAGATTTGAGTTTATTTGATAGTACAGATTAACTCACCAATAATCTCAAAGTTAATTTCATATCCAAAATTAGAAGTAAGGGAATACAATAAGAGAATGATTGATTTATACACAATGGGAGTTGAAGATGCTGTATTAGAAGGTCCTATTAAGTTAGGTGAGTTAAATATTTTGGGAAAAGGGCATTCAGGTATAGTATTAAAAGTAAATACATATTCTAAGAAAACTCTAGCATTAAAAATAAGAAGACTAGACTCTCGTAGAAAAGACACTTTGACTGAGGTCTACAATCAAAAATTAGCTAACCAAGAAGAGATAGGTCCAAAAATTATCGATAATACAGAAGATTTGGTATTAATGGAATTTATAAGTGGAAAAGGAATTGGTGATTGGCTTCAAGACCTAACCTACTTCAATCTTCTCACCAGCAAAAATATCATAAATATAGTTAATGAAATATTGGAACAGTGTTATAGGCTAGATGTTCTCAATTTAGATCATGGCGAATTAACTCGGATCGATAATCATGTAATAATTTCTGAGACTAATCAAATATCAATAATAGATTTTGAAAGCGCATCTACTAAAAGAAAGCCAAGCAATGTTACATCAGCTTGTCAAGCTTTACTTTTAAGTGGTGGCCCAATATCAAAAAAAATTTGTAGATTTATTGAACATAAAGATCATGAATTTTTATTGAATCATTTAAAAAAGTATAAGAAAAGAAAAAATAGAAAAAATTTTGAGGATATCCTCTCTATAGTAAACGGAAATTGATAGGTTTCGAAACTTTATTGTTTACTCACCTTAATAGGAACAGTATATATTCGAAATTCTATTATTACAGCATATATTGTATTTTAATCAAAATGACTGAAAAAAGTGGTTCTATAGAATCTTCTAATGATACTATTCCCTTTCCTACATTAACAATTTTATATTTGCCAGAAGAAGCCGCAGAGGTCGTAGAAGAAGTTAGTCAAAAGTATAATAATATGACTTCAGAAGATTGTGTGGGATATTTTCATGACGGAGTAAAAAGAGGATACAAGAAGATTACAATATGGAGCCAGGGAATTGATAGTTTGTGGTTTAATGCTATAATAGCCCGAATAAAAGAAGTTGCAAAGGTAGAGCAGGTACCTATTGTCTCTGGTGGAATAATGTATTCTATATAAATCGTTAAAATACTTTTATTTATCTATAAAATGATCCATAAATTAAATTATTTCATTATCCAATAACATAATAAAATTATATATCTGAATAAATTAGTAAGAATAAGGTGGAGAATTTACCAACTACAACAACAACAACAGTATTCAAAATTAAACAGTTAGTTGACAATGGTTCAAACGTTACTCTTTCTTTAAGTGAAGATGTGGAATTAGAAACAGTATCGCAACAACAAATGATCTTGGAAGCTGTGGATAGAACCGTAACAGATGAGGAAGTAAAACAACAAATAAAGCCTTTATTGGAAGCAATTTTAAGATCACAACCCCAAACTGTTATCAAAACTTATCCTAAAACTATCATTCAAATTACTATGCCCAAGAGAAGATATGAGATGATGGGAAATCCTCAAGTTGGAGAGACTCTGCAGGTAGATATTAAGAAATAATGAATGTTAGTTATATATTTTAGAAAATGATTAGATTATATTGTAATAAAATTCAGTACCATCTTAATTTTAGAAGTAAAATGTTATCCAAGAGTAAATTATCAATTATTAATATCAAAAAAATCATATTACATATTAATTATAATTTTCTTAGCTCCTGTGCAAGTCAAAAAATTTGATATTATCATAATAGGTGGAGGTATCCTAGGAATTTCTTTAGGATATTTTTTAACTTTAAATTCTGATGCAAATATTGTAATAGTAGAACGTGAAAAAACTGTTTCAAGTCACACGAGTTCTAGAAATACAGGTAAAGTACATGCTCCATTCTTGTACGATCCGACTAGAAAAAAAATTTTTGCCAAGATATCTTTTTTAGGATATAATATGTGGGAAACATATTCTAATAAAAATAAAATCCCATTTAAACAAGATGGAGTTTTAGAAATAGCAAAAGAAGAAAAAGATATCAAAGTTTTAAAAAAGTATATGGAATGGGGCATAAAAAATGGATTAGAAGAAAAGGATATATATTTTTTAAATGACCAAGAAACAAAAACTATTGAACCAAATGTACTGTGTCATGGTTCAATTTATTGTAAAAGAGATGCAAGCGTTGACTATGGTTTATTGACCACTACTTTAAAAAATGATTACCTCTTGGCTGGAGGAAAGTTACTTAATTTGCATAGAGTAATAAATATTAAAAATAAAAATGGTAATTGTGTAATTGAAATAGTTACAGAGAATAGAGAGAAAAAAATCATCGAGTCAAAATATGTTATTAACACAGCAGGTGGGCATTCACTTGATATTGCACATAAATTAGAAATTGGATTAGAGCTATTTGATTTACATTTTCGGGGGGAATATTGGCGCGCTCCAGAAGAATATGAAAAACTCACATCTCATAGCATTTATTCCGTTCCAAAACAACAGAATTTTCCATTTTTAGATCCGCACTGGATCATAAAAGCAGACGGACATTGTGAAATCGGGCCCAACGCTGTGCCTGTCTTTGGACCATACTCATATAATTCAATTGATAATATTAAAAATTTTCTTCCAAAAGCAAAAGAAATTTTGTTTAAAAAGGGTTTGTGGTCTCTTTTTTACAATAGAGAATTCTTATCATTGTTAACTAATGAAATAGCAGGTTCCCTGTCAAAACGTATTATGATCCAAAGGGTAAAACAATTCTTACCCGCGTTGGATACAAAAAAAATTACTACAAAAGGTACAGCTGGAATTAGGTCGTTACTTATCGATAAAAAAGGTAACTTCATTCCAGATACATTATTGTTAAAGAACTCAACATCACTCCACATACTAAACTACAATTCTCCAGGAGCAACTGGTGCATTACCCCTTTCAGCTATGATCGTACAAGAATTAATAAACGACAAACTCATAAATAAAGTAACTAAAGATAACCAGGTATGGAATATTGAAGATATTTATTCTAAAATCAAATTTTGATGTAACAATGAAGTAACAATTAAAAGATAAAAAATATTTCCCAATTTATCAAAGGGTAAAATTAATCAACAATATCAATATATTATCTTCTTTGGTATTTATCCTAGTTCAGTTACCCGATTTTTAAAAAGGAAATCAAAGAAGGGGTTGTGGTCTAGTTTGGTAAGATACCAGCCTCGGGCGCTGGGGACCGTCGGTTCAAATCCGGCCAACCCCATTCCAATTTTTAGAATGGTTTAATCATAAAATACCAATTTATATTATACATTACATAATATAACGCTCTCTAATCTTCTATAATATTTGATTCCAATCCCATCATGAGCAGAACTAATTGATTTAATATCTCCAAAGTATTAATTAAGATTGTTGGCTATAGTTAATACTGTGCATTAAATTTTCAAAAATTAAAGTTGATAAAACGATTTATGAAATCGTTACAATATCATCTAACAATAGTGATCTAGTCAATCTATAAAAAATTAATAAATAAATTTTTTATTTCTTAAACATCTTAATATTATCCTCATAACTAGTGAACCTCCTCTTGTTTCCGAAGGGTTTAAATGGTCTTCCAGCTCCATGATAAAATTTGGAAAAAAATTCTACATAAATCAATCTTGCACCCTGTATTCCAGGTTCAAAAACTCCAATAATAATATTAAAAATGTGACCTATCAACAAAATCATAATTCCCAATATACTGAAAGCTATTGAATTGTCTAAAGATTTGAGGAAGATAAAATCAATAACATGTGCAAGTATAACTGATGCAAGCAATATTCCAACAATCCTAGTATAAGAAAGTATATGACTAATAATGGATGGTAATTCCATAAGTGCTCTGATACCCTCACCATAAAACATCAGTCCTATACCTCCAAATAATAATGCAAAATAACCTGCTCCTTGAATATTCTGCATTGGGTTGATATTTACATGATTTATCATTGCTAAACCAACCAGTGCAATTCCCCAACCAAATAATAGCCATCCAACTTTGCTAATTATATGTTTTATATTACGCTCCCTCATACTGTTGAGGATTCCAAGTACAAGACCAAATGAAACCATACCAAGTCCAATATATCCACTGATTAACAAAAGTTTACGCAAACCAAAAGTTCCAATAGGATTCAATAACGCACCATCAGCTGGCAAGTTTAACCCAAAATTATTCAAAAATGAAAAGAGATATGCATTTAGATGAAATCCAAAATATAAGTCAAAACAAAATCCCAATATAATAGCAATAATACAACCTGGAATCATAGCTTTTGCTAACTTGACCATCTGGGAAGGACGTAAAATTGTTTTGGCGAAATTTCGTAAAAATTTTGGCATAATGGTCAAATTACGTTTTCTATCCTGCACTCTTCTAATTACCCATAAAGAAACCAAGAGTATTACCAAGCCATATCCGACATCACCTATCATTAAACCGTAAAATATAGGAAAAATTAAACCAAAAATTAGAGTAGGGTCAAACTCGTTACCAGAGGGTAAAGAGTAGAATCTTACAAAAGATTCAAAAACTTTGAATCTTTTAGGATTTACAAGAAGAGTTGGTGGATTGTCTTTAGTTTCTAATTCATAAAGGAGAGTTCCCTTGCTATATCTTTCAAATGCTATTTTTAAATCTTCAATTTTTGATCTTGGTATCCATCCTTCTAGTGCAAATGCATCATTAGTAACTCCAAGATCTTCAATTACTTCAAGCTTTTGATTTTCTATTTCTAATTCTTCTTCTGCACCTTTCAAAAAGGTATAATTTGCCTTTGATATTTCAGATAATTGATTATTGATTAGTTTTAATTGACTATGAAGATCAGCATGAAGATTTTTTTGACTGTGGATAATATCACGTGTTTTTCCTTCCAATTTTGGGACTGTTTCCAAATGTACACCATATAAGCTCACTGCTGAAGCGAGAATATTGGAAGGAAAATTTGGAGGAATAACAAGCACAAAATACATAAAGTTATTTTGAGTCTGTGAATATAGGATAATAGGTCCGCCATTTGATTCCAATGTTTTTTTAAACTCTGGAAACTTTTCTAAAGTAATTCGACCAAAATATGAACGAGCAAAAGATAAGTGTAAAAGTTTTAGATCTTCAGGAAAAAATGAAAATTCTTCTAAAAGCTTTAGATTGTTTTCTGTCTCTTTAATTGTTGTTAGGATTCCTTCTTTTTGCCTTTCCAGTGAAGCAATAATTTTATCAATATCCATCGACTTGAGAGTTTTAATAAGTTCTTCAATTGAAGAAAATTTAGATTTTTCGAGTATTGGTGAAGGAGGAAGGGAATTAAGTAATCCTCTAATTCGCAATAACTGATCGGAAATCTGTTTATGCAAATCACTTTCATGTTCCTTCAATAGTAATGAATCTACTTCTTTTGAAAGAGGTTCTAATTGAATGACATTCATTTCATGTATGATCGATATAATTTGAGGTCTGTATTTTTTTAGTCCGATAACTGCTATTTTAGCCATTGCAGCTGGTTTCAACATTGTACTCATCTTAATATCGCATCCATTACATTCCAGAAAGAAAAATATCGATTATTTTTTTAATTGTCTGTTGATCTATATGAATAGATATAGTTTGGGACTTTTTCTCTGAGTCTTCCATAATCTTATCAGCTTCTTTTGAAGCATTTATCCGAGCCTCTTCAATACTTTTTTCTACTAATATTTCTCCCTGGACTTTTGATGCAGCAATATCATTTTCTAAATCCTTCTGCAAACTATTAATTCTTTCTTCAATTAATTTTCGATGTGTTTCAATTTCTACTCGAACTTTATCCTCAACTTCTTTAATTCGTTTTAGAGAATGAAGATACTCTTCTTGCGTATTAGACATATATTAAATCATCCTAGAAAATATTTTCCTATAAATGAAATTAGTATAATTGTCGCAAGTATGTTTCCGAACTTAAATGCTCTTGCTATTAAATAAAATTTTTTTTGCTGGGCATTTACAAAATCTCTTTTATTATTATTATTATTATTATTATTATTAT